>WVZU01000149.1 GCA_011772275.1 Planctomycetales bacterium
GCAGGGCTCTGTGAGCCCTGGATTTTCAGGCTTGGATCGCTGAGCCAACATGGCGGGCCAAGAACCGGCTTCACAGAAGCCGGCTACAGTAACAGAAGCCGGCTACAGTCACAGAAGCCGGCTACAGAAAAAGAAGCTGGCGACTGCCAAACGTCTTCTTTGCCCATTTGATTTACGAGCCGCCGGGCACCGGCACGGCCAATACCGGACAGCGGGCCTGCTGCAATAACCGCTCAGTCGTGCTGCCCCGCAACATGTCCAGAAACCCGTGCCGCCCGGCCGTGGTCAGGGCAATCAAGTCCGCCGAAGGGTCTTCGGCCGCCGCCACAATTTCCGAAATGACCTCTCCCGCTCGCAAATCGGTCTCCCAGGAAATACCCGGCAACGGCAATTCCAGATTGCTCAAAGCCGCGGACGATTTGCCCACGTGCAGCAGGGATATCGTCAGCCGTTCAACTTCCAGCAGCGTGGCCAGCTGGTGAGTGGCCTCCAGGGCGGGGCGCGGGTCCAAATACCCGTCAATCGGTACCACCACGCGTGAGATCGCCGCATCACCCGACTGGCGATCGACAAAGCCGTCACAACCCACGGGGAAAAACAGCGACATCGTCCGAGACAATCGCGACAGCTTCGAACCAACCTCACCGTGAATCAGGCGGTCTATGCCACTGCGACCGTGCGTGCCCAAGACCATCAAGTCCTCAGGAATCAAAGAAAGCTCGGCCAAAATCGATGTCACCGGATTCGATCCCGTGATATTCACTTTCCGAACCCCCAGGCCCAGCCGCTGAAGCTCCTTGAACGAAGCATGCTCAGGCAAAAACCCCCATTTTCCCAAGGTTTCACGCACGTGGGGGTACTGGTTCCAGTGCAGGTACTCGGGATGCGGGTCGACATGAATCACTTCCAGCCGACCTTTGGCCTGCAGAGCAATCTTCAGGGCGTGCACAAATGGCACCTCGCTTTCCCGGGACAGGTCGGTGGGGTGCAGGATTCGCTGGAACATGGTGAAGATTCCAAAAACCGGCCGCTGGCTCTGCCGTTTAGCATACTCGACCGACCAAGCGATGTCCAACGCAAAAGACTTGTGCCAAACTTCTGAACAGCCAGCGGTCATTCTTCGCCTGGCACAACAAGCCACCCAGGCCGGAGCAAGTCCAGCGAGCCGGGACTTGTTCCAATCTCACTCCCAACTTCCCCTACCGTTCCACGGATGACCGGTCGGGTCGCCAGGGGGCAACAGGCTACAGCCAAAGTCGCCAGCCGGCGGGTCCGCAGCGCTTTGAGAAAATCGAGTCGTGCGGACCAGCGGAGGCGATTCAAGCGGACGGGGGCTGGCTGCCCACCGGGGCCGCGACGTCCAGCAGCACGATCTCTGCCTGCCTGGACGCGGTATTCAAAATGACCACCGACGGGGCGCCGAAGGTCCAACCACTCGTCTCGCCAGGGTTGATCCACAGCCGCCCGCTGTCGTCCCGATGAATCCGCGGTTTGTGCGTGTGCCCATAAACCGCCACGTCAAACTCGCCACCCACCCCCCGCAACTGGCGCTGCATGTGCGCGATCAAGAACCGAGTGCCATCGGCGGCACGAAAACCCAAAGGCGGCTCGCCCAACCGACCCACAATGCTCATCCCCGCCAGCAAACCAGGCTTATTGCCCTCGTTGTCACCAAAACAACCGACCAGCGGGCAATTCAGCTTGCGCAAGGGGGGCACCGCAAAGGTCGATACCAGGTCGCCCGCGAACAGCACATACGCACACTCAGCCCGGTTAAAAACATCCACCGCTCGCCGAATGTTGTCCAAATGGTCGTGCGAATCTGCAAAAACACCGACGCGCATCGTGTGCGTCCTCCAAGTAACGACCGGCTTCAGAGAAGCCGGCTACAGGCAGAAGCCGGCTACAGGCAGTTTGCTTATCCCGCCAGGTCACCCAACAGGCCGGCCAGCGACTCTAAAATCTGGGGCGGGATCGTGTGGCCCCCGTCAAAGGGCAGGAACTCGACCGCCAGCCCCGCCTCGCGAAACATCTCCCACAGCCATTCCGCGCCTTGATAAGGAACAATCGGATCCTGCCGCCCGTGACTGATCAGCACCCGCATCCCCGCGTGCCGCCGCGCCTCCGCTCGCCAGATCCGCTCGAACTTCAACGTCCCAGACATCACACACAGTCCGGCGGCCGTCTCTGGCAACCGTAAAGCCACGTCGGTGGCCAGCATCGACCCTTGTGAAAAGCCGCCCAGCACCATCCGGCCGATCGGCAACCCCGTTTCCGTCGCCAG
This sequence comes from Planctomycetales bacterium, assembly GCA_011772275.1. GTDB lineage: Bacteria > Planctomycetota > Planctomycetia > Pirellulales > UBA7805 > CS4-C045. The sequence continues at coordinate 2,285 of WVZU01000149.1, forward strand.
CTGACCAATCGCCGCGGTCAACAGGTCGCGGGCCTCTAGCAGCTCGGCCGGTGCGTCGTCCAGCATGGCCCGCAACTGACCACGCTCGACCGCCGCCGCCAGGGCCCCGACGTCCACAGGCCACCAGGCCCGGCCACCAAACAGCCCCATGTGGTCCAGCGAGAGCGGAGCGGCTGGAAATACGAACTGCACCTCGCTCGTCAAAAACGGCGCAAGATACAGCAGCTCGGCAGCCAGCGGTACCAAATCCGTGCCCGGCGCGCCAAAGCCATGGCACAAGATTACCAGCAACTTAGGCGCTCGGCCGTCCGGCACCGCGTCGACGATGCGGCATGACAAATCACCAAAGGTCCGCGTTTCGTCCTTCATCACAGTGGAGCGGCGGTTCAAGCGACCGAAGCGGTTGTTTGGGTTGGCGAATGTGATGGTCGACCAGCAAATTGGAAGGCCTGCCAGTCCGGCTTGCGGGTCATCCACCAGTAGGCCAACGTCGATCCACCCCAGTTGTTGACAATGTGGCCCTCCGGCGTCTTGTACCAACTGGCGACATAGCCGTTCCAGACCTTCTCGCGCAGATGATCCTGTAACTGGCGGTCAAACTGTTCGACCACCGACTCGCGGACCTCCAGCGCCTGATCGCCCCGGCGGACCAGGGCCCGCACACACCGCAACAGGTAATTCACCTGGCATTCCACCATGAAAATGATCGAATTATGCCCCAGGTTGGTATTGGGACCGTACAGCATGAAAAAATTAGGAAATCCGGGGCTCATCATCCCCAAATACGTTCGCGGCCTGGTCTGCCATAGCCGGTCCAGATCCAGATTGTCCCGCCCGGTGATTTGCATGGGGTACAGAAAACGATTTGCCTGAAAACCGGTGGCGAACACGATCGAATCGACAGGGGTCAGACCACGATCCGTCTCGATTCCGTCCGGCACCACCCTGCGAATTTCCTCCGTCACCAGCTGGACATTCTCGCGGTGCAAGCATTCCAGGTAGTCATTGGACAACAGGACCCTCTTGCAACCGGCCGGGAAACGGGGGATGACATGGTCCTGCAGGTGGCCTGGCAGCTTGCGGAGCATCGAACGTCGTGCCCACCAGGTAAATCCGTTATTCAGCCATGATCGGCGCTTGTAAAGCAGAATCCGTGACTCGTAGGCCAGGTAAGTCCAATATCGCTGCAGCCTGGCCACGCCGGGCACCCATCGAAACATGGCTTGGACGAATCGCGGGTAAGCGTAGTCGTGGCGGTGCACGATCCAATTTGGACTCCGCTGGAAGATAAACACTTTTTTCGCCCTTTTTGCCAGCTGGGGAATCAGCTGAATCGCGCTGGCCCCGTTGCCTACCACCGCGATGTTCCGACCCGCCACCTCGAAATCACGCTCCCACCGCGCTGAATGGAAGGCAGGTCCGGCAAACGACTTCAGACCTTCCAGCGGCGGGACCTGCGGCCGGCTGAGCTGCCCTACGGCACTGACAAAGACGTCCGCCACCAACTCTTCTCCCCGCGCGGTCTCGATCCGCCACTGCAGGGACTCGGCATCCCAGCTGGCGGCGGTAACCGAAGTGTCAAACCGGATGTGCCGGCGAACGTCAAAACGATCTGCACACTGGCGAAAGTAGCCCAGAATTTCCGACTGCGGCGAAAACTTCCGCGACCAGTCGCATTTGGGCGCGAAGGAATACGAGTAAAGAATCGAAGGAACGTCACAACCACAGCCCGGATAGGAATTGTCCAGCCACGTACCCCCCACTTCGTCCGACTTTTCCAAAATCGTAAACGAATGGATCCCCGCCTGCTTCAAGCGAATCGCCAGACACAGACCGCTGATCCCGGCTCCAACAATCACAATCCGAGGAAACTCCGTACCATCACCCGCCTGCAGAAGTTTCCCGTCGGAAGGTTCGCCGCCAGCGATTTCCATTAAGACGATTCCAGGCTTCCTAAGACTTTCCAGGACCAACTGCCCACCAGACCAACAAGCGCGCCGATCAACGAGCGCCTCCACGCAAAAACAGAAATTGTAACAGTTTCGCCGCTGCCGAACAGTCGGGAACCAAGCACCCTGGTCAGCCGATCATCACGACCTCTGGCAGCTTCGCCCCCACACCAGCGTGCTGAGCCGCCTCGGCCCAACAACGCTGCCCGATCCCGAATTTCGCACAAATTTCGTAGCCCGCAACGCGAAGTCGTCTGCCTGGCAGGGATGACAATGCGATTGGATCAGAAACCAATGGCTGACAGGTCAAACCTCACCTTGCGACGTCCGACAGAGCCAGGCAAAGACTTGGCAATCGCTTAACAGATAGCTTTTCGGCTGGGCCTT
>WVZU01000070.1 GCA_011772275.1 Planctomycetales bacterium
TTTACTTTATCCGTCAGCCCCCATCCTGCAAGCCGTGCGGATCCACAGACCGCCAACCAGCGGTGGTCGGTTTTCGGCAACCTGGCCATTTGCCGGCAGAAGCGTGGCGAAGCGGCGGGCCGCTTGTTCTCCCGCCCTTAGCCACCAGCCTGTTCCGGTGGACAAGCGGGCCGGTGGGCGACTGGCCGCTGGCCGCCTGTCCCGTGTGGGATCGCGGGCCCCTTTTTTCGTCACCGCGTGTTGCGGATCGCCACCGTTGATGTTCTGCGGCAACATCGATCGCGTGGCTGTCGTTAAAAGTTAACAATTGCCTGTTTCTCTCGGCAAAACTTTGGCTTTTCCTTGGCACCGCCGGGTGGAATCTGACTTATAGTTGCTTGGATCGCCACCCGGCGAACCGCCCGCCTCCCAGCGCGTTGCTCCCTGCCCAGTCATCTGGCCTTCCCGCCCCGGGCAGCGCGAATTTGCCGTCTGGTCACGACTACAAATAATTCCGTTGGAATCAGAATTTTACGCGGTGTTCGCCGGCACCGCTGAGTTTGTTGGCCGGCGCGCGAAATTTTTGTCATGCGATACGGCCGTACCCACCGACGTCATTCGCGACGCCCTGTCTACGAAGTCTTTGAACCAAGACGGGTGCTCGCTGCCCAGGCACTGGCCGACTTCTACCTGGATTACCTCGACGCGGAAGAGGTTTCGACCCCTCGACTGGCGGACGGCGATTCGATTCAGCAGCATCTGGCGGAAGCCCATGATCAGACCGGTCTGAATGCGGTTCGCCACGCTTATGGGTTCGTCGGCGCGGGCCAGACGGTCGTCGTGATCGACAGCGGCATCGCCTACGATCACATCGCGCTGGGTGGTGGGCTGGGCGCCGGTTACCGCGTGGTGGGGGGGTGGGATTTTACCGAGGAGAATGATGCGGACCCCTACGATGACGGGAGTGCCGGTTCGCACGGAACGCACGTGGCCGGAATCATCGGCAGCGATCACGCGGTTTATCCGGGCGTAGCGCCGGGCGTGGACCTGGTGGGACTCCGGGTGTTCAACGATTACGGGGCGGGCTATTTCGAGTGGGTGGAGGACGCCCTGCAGTGGGTCCACGACAACCGCCATGCCTTCCCGCATCCCATCACGGCGGTCAACCTGTCGCTGGGTGCGGACTGGAATGCCGACACAATCCCCGATTGGGCCATGCTGGAGGAAGAGTTTGCTCAACTGGAGGAGGACGGCATTTTCATCGGCGTGGCGGCGGGGAATTCCTTTTTGACCTACGGGCAGGCCGGCCTGGGATACCCGGCGGTCAGCCCCCACGTGGTGCCGGTCGCTGCGGTCGACGCCGACGGGGATTTGAGTTTCTTTAGCCAGCGCCACCAGCGGGTGATCGCCGCGCCGGGCCGGGCCATCACCAGCACCGTCCCGGACTACACCGGCGACGGGAACGGGCAAGCGGACGATTTCGCCAGCTACTCGGGCACCAGCATGGCGACACCCTACGTCACGGGCGCCAGCGTATTGATCCGCGAAGCGTTTGATTTTGTTGGCCAGAGCAACATCACCCAGGACCAGATTTACCAGTTGATGCTACAGACGGGCGACCTGGTGTGGGACGACGCTACGGGCGCTTTCTATACACGCTTGAACCTGGAGGCGGCCCTGGACGCCATCATGCCGCAGGACGAATATGGTTCGAGCGCCGCTACGGCCTATGACCTGGGCATGCTGGACGCGGACGAAGCGATGGGCCTATCCGGCCTGATCGCCAAATTGAATGACGTCGACTACTTCCGTTTTACGGCTGGCGCGACAGGCACGGCTTGCCTGACCTTGGCCACGGATGTGGGGGCTGCCGGATGGGTAGCCGGTGCCTCCGCAGGAACGATTGATCCGGACGGCGTGTTGAGCTTTTCGGTTGTCGCCGGCACCGAATATGTGGTGGCCGTCCAGGGTGATGCGGGGCTTGCGCAGTACAACCTGCAGGTCGACATCGAGGCGGCGGTTATCGACTGGGGAACGATCGATTTCGCAAACTTCGAAAACATCAACACAGCCAGTGCCGAATCGTGGTACACCTTCCGGGCCGCCCGCGACGGACTGCTGACCGTCCAGGCCCAGTTTGAACACGCTGCCGGCAACGTCGA
>WVZU01000264.1 GCA_011772275.1 Planctomycetales bacterium
ACTGGATTTTGAATCCAGCGCGTCTGCCAATTCCGCCACTCCGGCGTGGAACACGTTTTGTCACACAGGCCAACATTATTGCGGAAAAGGCTGTCGCCGCAAGTTGAACCTCCGCGAGGATCTGGCTTCGGCCCTGGAGTGACCCTATTTAGCGTCGCAACGACTTGGCCACCGAGCGGACAAAGCTGCTGAGCACGCCCCGTTCCGTCTCGTTGTGCAGCTCGCGCTTCTCCCCAATAATCGCTTCCAACTCGCCCTTGTCCAGCCAGAAACCGAAACAGCGTTCACACCGGTCGATCCGAACGGGCCTGGTAAGCGCGTAGTGGCAGCCTTGCAGACGAGCGTCCTGGCAGCGCGGACAACGCATGAAACCGGTCGTGGTGCCCTCCGTGATTTCCAGATCCCCATACCGTTTCTCCAATAACTGCTCGACTCCCGACAATTCCAGATCGCTCAAACGTTCCAACTCGCCCCGGTCAAACCAGATGCCGTCGCACTTGTGGCACTTGTCCAATTCCAGCGTGGCGACCGTCACGCGAGCCAGCTCGGTTCCGTCTCGAGGGCATTTCATATCGTGGCTCTTGTTTTGCAAAAAAGATTTCGAGTGGGCGAGGGCTTGGGCCGCCGCGTGAAGCTGTGGCCTGTCGCCGCTTTGCGGCTGGTTTTTGGTGGAATCGAGGTTTCTGGGGCTGGCGCCGCAGGCTGTTGCGGGGTGCCGCTTGGCGGTTGACGCTCAGGCCGGTCGTTCATGGAACCGTATTGGCCTTAGCCCGGATTTCTCACAGGCCGTCTGCTGTGCGACGGCCAGGTCTTTGCCTGGCCGCGGCAGACGTCTGTGTTTGATCCTCAACCTATCATCAATACGCGTCAAGTCAATTTGCGTCGTTTTTTTTGCCGGGAAAAGACCTGGCCGACGCTGGCGATGAAGTTGGCAAGCCATCCGCACCGGGCGGGTCGCCCGCCGGGCCCGCCGGGCCCCTTGAGGGCAAAAAGCCCAACTTGCCATGGTGCCAAAACGGGGCGGGTTTGGCCGGTGCGGCTGCGTTGACGCAACCCGCCGGCCTATTTAAGGTTATAACTGTGGTGAGCGAAACAGGCAAAGCGGGGCCCCAACGGCCGCAAGTCATATGACGATTGTGTTGTTTGAAGACGAGCGGACCTGGCAGCTGGCGCCGCTCGCCATGGCTCGGCCTGCCTTCGATCTGCTTTGTGGCGGCATGCGGCTGGTCCATCTGGTCCGACAGATCGATCCGAAGTACCGCTGCCTGGTCCGCCAGCACCTCCGCGACCTGGTCGACGCCGATTTTGCCAGGGCGCCTCGCAGCAGTCTGCCTGCCGATAAGCCGACGCTGTTCGTCAACGCCCGGCTTGTTCCCACCGCGGCGGTCACGGGCCATTTGCAGGCACTGATCGCTGCCGGCCATACGGGAAAGGTAGTTGTCGACGGTCAAACTGCCGTCGCCGTGACGCAGACCCGCACGGCCGAGGACTTGTCGCAGCCCGACAAACTGGCCGCCTGGCTGGACTCCCAATCGCTGGCGGCGCTAAAGGTCGAGCTGGCGTTGTTTGCGTATCCGCACGATCTGGTCGCTCGACACCTACAAATAACCAGCGACAACCTGCAGCACCTGGTTGCCGGTGGCGAGTATCGCCAGGACCAAGATGGTGTCTTTCTGGCAGGAGATGCTCGCATCGGTCCCTATGTGGTTACCGATACTCAGGCCGGGCCGATCGTCTTGGAACCAGGGGTCACGATCGGATCCCATTGCTACCTGCGGGGACCTATCCACTTGGGGGAGGAAACGGTGGTTGTCGAACAGTCCAGCATCAAAGGGCCGCTGGCCGCAGGTCGGCAAACGAAACTGGGCGGGGAAATTACGGCCTCGATCATTGATTCCTACTCCAATACGGCTCATCACGGGTTCCTGGGCCATAGCTGCCTGGGCAGCTGGGTCAATTTTGGCGCCGGCACCACCAACAGCAACTTGAAAAATACCTATGGGGAAATTCATGTCGAATACGAGGGGCACAAGGTGGCCACCGGGATGCAGTTTCTGGGCTGTATGGTGGGAGACTACGCCAAGACAGCCATCAACACGGCTATCTTTACGGGGAAGACGCTGGGCGTGGCGAGCATGTTGTATGGAACCGTGACGGCCAATGTCCCCGCGTTTGTCAATTACGCCGGTGGACTGGGCCGGGCGACCGAGGTGTCTGTCGAGGCGGCGCTGAAAATGCAGGCCCGGATGTTTTCACGACGCGGACGAACCGCGCGAGGCTGCGACGCGCATGTGTTGCAGGCCGTTTACCAACAGACGGGCGACGCTCGGAGGCGGTGGGATCCCGAATTGGACATGGGGCCGCCGGTGTTTCGATGAATAATGAATAGTGAATGGTGAATGGTGAATGGTGAATGGTGAATGGGGAATGGGGAAGGGGGAAGGGGGAAGGGGGAAGGGGGAAGGGGGTGTGGGGTATGGTGGGGGGGGCTGGTGGTCACTTTTTGACCTGAATAGGGCATTTTTTTATGAGAATTGGTGAGGCGTATGGCTCGGGCAAGTTTGGTCTTTCTTTTGAGCTGTTTCCGCCCAAGACGCCGGCGGGGGAGACCGCCTTGTTTGGGCACGTCGATCAGCTGGTCAAGTTTCAGCCCAGCTTTATTACCTGCACTTACGGTGCCGGGGGGTCGACGCGCGAAAAGACATTAGAGATCGTGCAGCGTGTGCGGCAGGCCTATGGTTGTCCGGTTGCCTCTCATCTGACCTGCGTCGGCGCGACGGCGGACCAGTTGCGGGACTTTTTGCGGGAAGCCGAGCGGCGGGGGGTCGATAATATTGTGGCGTTGCGAGGGGATCCGCCCCGCGGGGAGAGCGAGTTTCGGCCGGTGGCGGGCGGTTTGCGGTATGCGAACGAACTGGTGACCCTGATTCGTCGCGAGTTTCCCGGATTTGGAATTGCGGTGGCAGGGTACCCGGAAACGCACCAGGAGGCACCCGACCCGCAGACCGATCTAAAAAACCTGAAGCGGAAGGTGGAAGCCGGAGGCGACGCCGTGATCACTCAGCTGTTCTACAACAACCGGGACTTTTTTCGCTTTCGCGATGCCTGCCACGACCTGGGCATCACGGTTCCCATCGTGCCAGGCATCCTGCCGGTCACCAATTTCGCTCAGGTCCAGCGGATCACCAGCTTGTGTGGGGCGTCGTTGCCTGACGATTTCGTGGCCGCCTTGCAGGCCTGTGGGGAAGACCCGCAGCGGCAGTTTGCCGTGGGCGTTGAGTGTGCCAGCCGGCAGGTGCAGGAGCTGCGGGAGGCGGGGGTGCCGGGGATCCACTTCTATGTCCTGAACAAATCCCAGGCCACCGTTGCCGTGTTGGCCAACCTGGGCCTTTGATCAGGCGGTGTCTGCCTGGGGGACATCGGGCAGGACGGGTTCGGGCTGGTCCAGGAAGCCGACCAGCAGCTTGGTCTGCTGAGGCTGCTGCAGCTTGCGGACCGCCTTGGCCTCGATCTGCCGCACCCGTTCGCGGGTCACTGAAAAGATCTGGCCGACTTCTTCCAGCGTGTAGGAATAGCCGTCGGCCAGCCCGTATCGCAGCCGCAGGATCTCGCGTTCGCGATGGTTCAATTCTTGCAGGCATTTTTCGAGCCGCTTTTTCAGTGCCTCTTGGTGGGTATCGAACAGCGGATCGTCGTCACGGTGATCTTCCAGAAATTCGCCAAAGAAGCTGTCGTCGTGATCGCCAACCGGCTGGTCCAGGGACAACGGTTGGTGAGTCATCTTCATGATGCACCTGGCGTCTTCCAGGGAGAGTCGAGCGGCGGTGGCGGTTTCTTCCACCGTGGGCTCGCGGCCGTTTTTTTGCACCAGGTCCTTGGTCACCGTCCGCACGCGGCTCATCGCATCAATCATGTGGACCGGCACGCGAATCGTGCGGCTTTGATCGGCGATGGCGCGGGTGATGGCCTGGCGGATCCACCAGGTGGCGTAAGTCGAAAACTTGTAGCCGCGGGCGTGTTCGAATTTTTCCACGGCCCGCATCAAGCCTGTGTTGCCTTCCTGGATCAGGTCCAGAAAGCTGAGCCCGCGATTGCGATATTTCTTGGCGATCGAGACCACCAGCCGCAGGTTTCCGGCCGACAGCACCCGTTTGGCCGCGTCGTAATCTTTTTGCCATTTCGTTGTCCGCTGCACGCGGCGCTGCAGACTGGAGGGACTTTCCAGGGTGATCCGCATCAAGTACCGCAGCTCGGCCCGCAATTCATCATGGGACACGCTACGGCTGTGGATCCCAATCGACGTTTCGGCTAGCTGGTGCAAGATGGCGGCCATCCGTTGGGAGATCTCGCAGATACGCTGGTAGAGCGGCAGGATTTTCGTGAGGCGGATGTTCATTTCTTCCACCAACCGCACGATTTTGTTGCGGCGGACCACGATCCGCTGCCAGGCAGCGGCCCGCTTTTTTGTCGCCGCGGCCTTGCTCATCGTCGTCTGAAAATCTCTCCGGTTCTGAGACAAAAGATGCTCAATGGTGCGCAAATTGGGAGGCAGCCGCTTGAGGATGCGTTTCTTTTCGGTTGTGTTGGTTACCGAGACTTCGACCGTGCGGTCGATTCGCAACTGGCCGTCACGGATTTGTTTCAGCAGATCCACCACACCGCGCAGCACGTAGTCGGATGCCAGCATGTGGTGACGAAAGTGATGCTGGGTATACTCGATCCGTTTGGCGGCGTCGATTTCCTCCTGGCGCGACAGCATCGAGATTTCGCCCATCTGCATCAGGTACATCCGAATCGGATCGTCGGTGGAGATTACGCCGCCGCGAGCGACCCGTTTGTCGGCAAATTCGTCTTCCTTCACAGCGGTGTCGGAAGCCGGTTGGCCAGTCGGTTCGGGCCGGGATCGGTGCGTCTCGCCCTGCCTGGCCGCTTGGGAAACGGTCGGCTTGCTGTGACCGTTGATTTTGCGAGCGGGGGGGGCGGTTCGCTTGCGGGCACGGGAAGTATCGGTTTGCAATTTTTTGGCCACGGCTGGTTCCTCTTCGTTGACAGTAATCTCGATGTGGCAAAGCGGTGGATGCCCGGCGGCATGGGTAGCGACAGGGAAGCAGTTCAAGTGCCAAAGCAGCTGCTGGTTCGGGGCAGTTGTCACAAGTTGTGATCGGGCAATAGGTTACTTCAGGTGGGCCAGCCGTGGGCCGGGTGGCGGAACCGGATTGCCGCGGTGCAGAAACTCAACTTCCACGCCCCGCGCGGGTTGCCAGAATGCAACCAGGCGGGCCGCGCCGTCCCGAAAATCGTTAAAACAGGTCGGCCCACAGCGGCCCGTCTGCGGGCCGTCTGTGGGCCTTTGTGATCCGTGGAAGATTCGCCACACTGGTAGCCAGCCTTGGCCAGTTGCGCTACCTGAAAATGGACGTCGACAACACCGCAGGAGGAGAAGTATCAGCATGTCCTCGCCATCCCACCAGTCGCTGGCGGATCGAACCGCTCGCATGCGGGCCCAGCAGCAACAGCTGGCCGAGGGGGGCGGTGCGGAAGCTGTTGAACGACAGCATGGCAGGGGGCGGTTGACGGCCCGCGAACGGATCGAGCGGTTGTTGGATCCTGGGACACCCTCCCTGGAACTGGGCCTCTGGGCCGGCTGGCAGATGTACGACGCCTTTGGCGGCGCCCCCGGAGCCGGCGTGGTGACCGTGTTGGGAAACGTGGCCGGCCGGTGCCATCTGATTGCCGCCAATGATGCAACCGTTAAGGCCGGCGCTTTCTTTCCCGCTACTACCAAAAAGCTCCTCCGCGCTCAGCGAATCGCCCTGATCAATCGCGTACCACTGATCTATCTGGTCGATTCGGCGGGTGTCTTCCTGCCGCTGCAGGAGGATGTGTTTCCGGACGAGGACGACTTTGGACGCATTTTTCGCAATAACGCCGTGCTGTCAGCGGCCGGGGTCCCGCAGGTGGCCGCGATTATGGGGAACTGCGTCGCCGGTGGCGGCTACCTGCCGGTGCTGTGCGACAAGACGCTCATGACCGAGGGATCTGGGCTGTACCTGGCCGGGCCGGCCCTGGTCAAAAGCGCTATTGGGCAAGAGGTGTCTCACGAGGAGCTGGGGGGCGCCGAAATGCACGCTCGCATCAGCGGCACGATCGATTATCGTGAACCGGACGACGAAAGTTGTTTGCGGCGGATCCGCGAACTGGCCGCAGTGATCCATCCGGACGCGACCCACCCCGCGCCGCCCTACACGCGGCAGACGGCCCGGCCCGCACTCCGGCCAGGGAGGGATTTGTACAACATCGTCAGCCCCGATCCGCGGGTCGACTACGAAGTTCGCGACGTACTGGAATGCCTGCTCGATGAAGGCTCCTTTCAAGAATACAAGGCTGAATACGGACAGACCCTCGTCTGCGGCACCGCTCGGATCGATGGCTTTCCCGTGGGAATCGTGGCTAACCAGCACCACCAGGTGCGACCGGCCGCAGGGCCCATCCAGTTTGGCGGCGTGCTGTACGTCGACAGTGCCGAAAAAGCGGCACGGTTTGTGATGAATTGCAATCAAGACTGGCTGCCGATCGTCTTTCTGCACGATGTCAACGGCTTTATGGTCGGCCGGAGCAGCGAAGAGGCCGGGATCATCAAGGCGGGGGCCAAGCTGGTCAATGCGGTCAGCAATAGCCGCGTGGCGAAAATCACCGTCATCATCGGCGGCTCGTTCGGAGCCGGCAATTACGCTCAGTGCGGCAAAGCTTACGATCCACGCTTCATCTTCGCCTGGCCGACGGCTCGCTGTGCCGTGATGGGAGCCGACCAGGCCACCTCCACGCTGCTGGACGTCACCGTGCGTAGCCTGCAGCGGCAGGGTAGCCAGGTGGACGCCGACGAACTGGCCGAACTGCGAGATAAGATTCGCGGCGATTACGATCGCCAGACCGATGTCCGATACGCGGCCGCTCGAGGCTGGGTCGATGCCATCATCGACCCGGCCGAAACCCGCGAAATCCTCGCCTTCGCACTCCAAGTCGCCACCCGACACGCCGAAGAAGGTCCCTTGCAGTGGGGGGTGTTTCAGGTGTAGGGGCTAGGGGCTGGGGGCTGGGGGCTGGGGGCTAGGGATGAGGGAGAAAGGGTGAGGCCGCGGTGGTGAGGAGCGGGCGGATGGGACATGCAAGGCAGGGGGGATGCGAGGGGCGGATGGGACATGCAGGGCGGTCTTGTTTTTCCGAAATTTGTGACACCTTGGCTAATCGCAACCGTCGTTTTGGTAACACAAAAAGATCTTGAACAAGTGAACTAGAGATAAGGGAGTTAACAGCACGTTGTGCGCTCTGTATCTTGCGTTTCCAAGTCATTCCTATTGATCTGGCTGCGTTTTGACGGTTTGGTCGAGGCGGCAGTTGGCCGGTCTTTGGAGTGGTAGGGATGGATGGATCGGGTCATGGTTTTCGTCGGATCGAGGCCGGGTCGCGCGGGCGAGGAGAAGGCAGACAGAATCCAGGCGAGCCGCGATTTGCGTGGTTGCCGGGTGTTCAAAAGGCCCTGGGAAACCCCTGGTGGCCGTTGCAATCCGCTAAAGTGTTTCCACATTC
>WVZU01000006.1:0-8623 GCA_011772275.1 Planctomycetales bacterium
AAGGTCGACGTGGGAGTCGCTGGGCGATTTGGCAGAAGCCGGGTGTTTCAGCTGTTCCACGGCGAAGGAAAGGGCGCCCCCGAAATGTCGCACCGCCGCGACCAGATCACCCTCCTGCCAGGCGGACTCGGCCGCGGCCGTCCGCCGTTCGAAATTCTGCCAGTCCACCTCCCTGCCGCTTTCCATCGCCGACTTCTGTAATTCTTGCGCCACGCTTTGAAACTGCTGAACGACTTCTGCGTCGGGCGAAACGCTTGTCGTCACGTAAGGTGCGCTTTCCACCTTGCGGCCGCGGTTGCCGGCGCCCGCGTCGGTTTTCGACTCGAATCGCCGCAGCATGGCCACAATCCCCGCGACCAGAGCCACCACTGCGGACAGGAGAGCAGGCAACTTGAACTGCAAAAGTCCGAGGGTGACAGTGGCCAGGCAGAAGACGCCTGCCAGGGCCAGCAGCAGGGTGGTTGCCGAAACTCGCTGAGCGGTTCTCGCGGTGGCATCGACGGCGCCCTCCGGCAAGGCCAAAATCTGGACGACAATCGCGGTAATGTTGTCCGGTCCACCGCGGAGGTTTGCCAGGTCGACCAGGGTACGGACCGCCTGATCCGGCGGCATGGCCATCAGGATGGCGGCCAATTCGCGATCGCTGACCGGCCCGGTCAGGCCATCACTGCAGAGCAGAAAAATGTCACCGGGCTGAACAGGCAAAGGACCTTCCAGATCGACCTGCACTTCGGTATTGGGTCCCAGCGAGCGGGTGATGATGTTCTTTGGCAAATGCACGTTTTCCACCCCGCCAGGGATTTGACCGGCCCGACGCATTTCCCAGACCAAGCTATGGTCAAATGTCATCTGTTCCAGCACCTCGCCGCGCAAACGGTAGACGCGGCTATCACCGACGTGGCCGATGACGGCACCCGCGGGCAACAGCAGCAGGGTGCTGCAGGTGGTACCCATCCCCTGAAACTCACTGTTTGCTCGACCCTTCTCGTGGATCTTCAGGTTGGCCTCGATGATCGCTTGTCGCAAGGCGAGTGGGGGAGCCAGTTTCGTGTGTTTGGCATAGGTCAGGGGAATATCGTCGGACGCCAGCTTGCTGGCTAATTCGCCGGCCGCGTGGGCGCCCATCCCGTCGGCGACCACAAAAAGATGCCCCCTCTGCTGCCAGTACTCAGCATCCGGCGCCAGCATGGTATTCATCGAATCCTGATTATTCTGCCGGCGCATACCCTTATCGCTGATGGCGGCATACCGAACGCATTCATCGAATTTGGGCACGTGTTAGATGTCTGAAGGTTGTGCAAACCGTCGCGGACAGGCGTCAGGAGAGACCGGCGGCGAAAAATGCCCTTTGCGAATTGACGGCGAGGTGGGTCCCGCAAGTGACAGCGTTGAGCTATTTTAGCGGGGCCGCACCCCGGACAACCAGTCCGTGTACCGACGAGGGGATCGCCGGGCCCTCGCGGGAATTAAGGGACTCTCCAGCCGGCCTAGTGACGATCGGCGTCACTGCTTATACTCTGCCGCCCCCAAACTGGATCACGGTGGGTAGGTCTCGAGCGAGGTGATCTGTATGTCGGTCCGCAGCGTGCCTTTGTCCTGGCAATCAACACTCGGCGCACTCTTCTTGGCAGTGGTCTTCACGGCGACGCTTGGAGCGACCGGGGTCGAGCGCCGATTGACGATCCATACGAATCCACCCGGCGCCCTGGTGAAGGTCGACGACAACGAGATTGGGATATCGCCGGTATCGGTCAGTTTTATCTATTACGGCACGCGCAAAATTCAATTGATCAAACCGGGTTTCGAGACGTTGACAATTCTGCAGCCGATTCGCACACCCTGGTACCAGTATCCGGGACTGGATTTTTTCAGTGAACATGTAATTCCCGGTCAGCGACGCGATCTTCGCGTGTTGACGTACCATTTGCAGCCGCAGGTAATGGTGCCAACCGAGCAGTTGCTGGAGCGTGCCGAAGCCTTACGTCGCAACGGCCAGGGGGCGGCGGTCGCGCCTGTCAGCAGTCCCCTTCCCGTTCCGGCCGGCGACCCGCTGCCGGTTGCACGCTCATCGGGAACACATCCTCCCCTGGCTCCGTCGAACCAGGGCCCCTTCTTCCTCCCGCCGGGACCGGCGGTACCGCGCCCCCTCCCGCCTGCGGAACAGCTGCCGGCGACCAGCACCAGCCGGTTACCTTTTTAGCCTCTTGAACGCCGTCGCTCAGTGCGGACAGGTGGCGTCGTGTGGCAGGTCGATGTGCCACGCCCCCTCTGGCAGGGGCTCCTGCCGCCAGTCGGCCGGGGGCCGCAACGTTTCGCGCCAGTCGAGCGGTGGCTGGCTGGAGCGAAAATTGGGGTACTTCGTCCGATCGTTGCTGCGCTGTAACGCGCCCCGCACGCCCAACTGGCCAGGATCGCGGGCGATCTTGTCGGAAAAGACCCGGATGTCATTCAGGATCGGCCGCAGGTCGGTGGAGAGCCGTTGAATATTCTCAAGCGCCGAATTCATGTTGTGGTACAGCTGGGGATTGTTCACCAGTTGCCCCAGGGTGCCGTCGCTTTGGTTAATCTGTTCGGTGAAAGTCACCAATTGATGCATGACCGTCTCAAAGCTGGCCAGACCGTTATCGATCCGCTGAGCGATCTGTTCACCCCGCTGGCCGAGCGGGCCGGTCAGCCCCTCCACATTTTGCAGATTCCGATCGGCCGCTTCGCCGACTTCCTGCAACCTGGCCATAGCCCCGCGGGTTTCCTCGATCAGCTGAGGCAACTGCTGGAAGCTCTCTTGCAGCTTCCCGTCTTGGTTCAGTCCATCCATCAGATGGGTAAACTGGGTCATCGCCTGGCTGAAATGGTCCAGCGCTTGCTCGGCCTTGTCAACAACCCGCTGCAGCTGTTCTTCGTCATCGTGTTGGAAGACGCCGTCCATTTGTCGAGCCAGTTTGGCGATTTGGTTGCTGGCATTGGCCACGGCATTCAAGGTCTGGTGGATATCGCCTTCCAGGCTGCGCGCCATCTCCAGGGGACCGCCGGCGCTGACGCCGGCCAACCGGTCCCCATCCTGGATCAGCTGGTCTGAGGGTTCCTCTCCGGGAATAAACTGCAGGACGGCGTCTCCCAGCAGTGAGCCACTATCGATCCGGCAGATTTCGTGCTTGCGCAGTTTCACTTCTTCGTCGATGCGAACGGTCACGAGGACACCGGACGATTCGGGGTCGAACTGAACCTGTTCCACTCGACCGATAAGGATCCCGCTCTTGCGGACTGGCGTTCCCTCCATCACGCCGGGGGCGGTTGGAAAGGAAATTTCCAGCACGTTGCCGCGGCGGAGCGGCGTGGGAAAATCGCCGAACCACACGATCAGGATGGCAATCAACAGCAAGGCGGCGATCACGACGATGCCGACTCGCGCCAAGAGGACACGTTCTTCCATGACTCAATCGTCTTGTTGCCTGCGTTTTCGCGCTTTACCGTTTCGTTTCAATCCACTTCGCCAGCCTGGATTTCCTCCAGCCGCACACCCGCTTCGCCTTTAAGAAACTGGGTGACGCGGGCGTCGCTGCTGCTTTCCATCCTCTCGGGCGGCCCGTCATATAGGATTTGGGGTTCGTGGGGGGTGAGGCGGCTGAGCGGGTAGAGCATGACGACGCGGTCGGCGACCTTTGTCGCCGTCCGCATGTCGTGCGTCACCACAATACTGGTCACCGGGCGGTGGTCCCGCGTGCGGATGATCAGCTCGTTAATCACGTCGCTCATGATCGGGTCCAGCCCTGTGGTGGGTTCGTCATACAGGATGACTTCGGGCTCAAGGGAAAGCGCGCGTGCCAGACCGACCCGTTTCCTCATCCCGCCCGAAAGTTCGGCCGGTTTTTTCTGCAAGATCGTAGGAGGCAAGCCGACTTCGGCCAGGCGGGCCAAAACGATTTCCTGGACCTCGGCGGCGGTCTTGGGCGAGTGCTGGCGGAGGGGAAAGGCGACGTTCTGGGCGACCGTCATGCTGTCGAAGAGGGCAGCTCCCTGGAAAACAAAACCGAACCGGACGCGCTGCCGCGTCAATTCCTTGTCCCCCAACTGCGATATGTCCTGGCCGTCGAAGCGCACCATACCCCTTTCAGGACTCACCAGACCGATGATCGACTTCATCAAGACCGTCTTGCCGCAACCGCTTTCGCCAATCACCGCCAGCGTCTGGCCGCGCGGCACGCGCAAATCGATATCCCGCAGCACCTGGTGGCTGCCAAAGCGGACGCAGAGCCCTTCGATGTCGATCAGCGGCAAATCGCGAGCTGGGGTGGACATCTTTTTCTGTTTCCCAAGATGAAACTCAGATCAGCGCCGACTCTTCCGGCCAAATCATGTCATAAATGTTGATCAACGCGATACCCAGGAAGAGGTCCATCACGATGATGACCACAAACGAGTACACAAACGCCTGAGTCGCCGCTCGACCCACACCTTCAGCACCCGGATCACAGTGAAAACCGCGGTGGCAGCCGAGGAGGGCGATGGCTCCTCCAAAAAACAAGCTTTTAAAAAGCCCCGTAAACAGGTCGTAATTGCCCACAAAGCTTTGCGAGTTGTGCCAGTAATGAAACGTATCGATCCCCAAGTGGACAATGCTGTAGTAGGCCCCCCCCACCACGCCCATAAAATTGGCCACCACCGTCAGGGCCGGGATCAAGCAAAGACAGGCCAACAGGCGGGGGACAACCAGGTAGTGGTACGGGTTGGCTCCCATGCTGGACAAGGCGTCGATCTGTTCGGTGACCCGCATGGTGCCCAGTTCGGCCGCCATGGCACTACCGACGCGGCCGGCCAGCATCGTGCCGGCCAACACAGGTCCCAGTTCCGTCACCAGGGTGATGTTGATCACGCCCCCCAACCGCGTCTGCAATCCCAGCCCTGCAAACTGGGAATAGCTCTGCACCGCCAGCACCATCCCGATAAACGTGCCGGTCAAGGCAACCACCGGCAGGCTACGCACGCCAACCTGGTAAAAATTTGGGAGCAGGGTCTCTTTCCTGGGTAGCCGCGTCAACAGCCAGGAGCCTGTGCGAAGGGCAAAAATGGCGATGCTGCCAACTGCCGTCACCGCATCGATCGACACCGCGCCGACATCGGTCAGCCAGCTGACCATGGCGTAGCTGATGCGATCCGACCAACCGTTGGGTCGGGGTAGAGCCTGAATGTCATCGGCGTGAGACATCGGTAGGTCGCTGATTATCCCCAACAAAGGACATGGGGCCCGGACCCCGTCCGCCGGACTGCTCGCCTCTTTGCGCGCAGTACGATCCCCCGTCTTCATAAGTCGACATACAGGGTTTGCCGCTTGAAGCAAGTTTGCCGATAAGCGCAGCGAGGTAAATTGCGTTGTCCAGCACACGTCCCGTCTTTGCTGTGACAGCAATGCAACCTGCCCTTTAGCTATGATGATGTCCGCCGGGTGGCACCGTGTGCAGTTTTTCTTGGTTGCTGGGGCCACAAACATGGCAACTGCGGGACCGGCTTCACAGAAGCCAGCTACAGGAGAAGCCGGCTTTAGCCAAGCGTCGTATTGGCACCAGGTCCGTTTCGCTTGCGCGGTCCCTATTTTGCAGGTTGATTCAGGGCAGGTACGCGTCTAGCAGCGTGACCTGTTGCCGGGATTCCAGTCGCACCTCGCCGGCCGCCGCGGGCAGCAGGATGGTTTGTCCCCGCCCCAAGGGTTCTTTCGCCGCGTCCCCGTCAACATAAACAGCGCCTTCCAGGACCGCCAGGATGTGACAGCGGTGATCGCCCCCGGCCGGCTGGCTGCCGCTGAGCTGCCAGCGGTCCAGTACGAACTTGTCGCATTCCACCAGGCGCTGGATGTGCGGCTGGTCGGTCGCTTGTGGCGTCTGGGGTTGGACTGGACCGCGTCCGTAATCGATTACTTCCAAACCCTGCTGGACATGCAGCGCGCGCGGTCGGCCGTCGGCCCCGACCCGGTTCCAGTCGAACAGGCGGTAAGTCGTATCGCTGGCCTGCTGGATCTCCGCCACCAGCAGTCCCGCGCCCAGCGCGTGGACTGTGCCGGCGGGCAGAAAAACACAATCACCAACCGCCGGTTGAAAACGGTGCAAGCAGAGTTCGACGGTACCCCGCATTACCTCCCGCTCGACCACCGGACGATCGAAGCCGCGTTTGAGCCCTGCATAGATCAGGCTGCCGGGGGCGGCGTCCAGCACGACCCAGGCCTCGGTCTTTCCCAGGTCGGGCGGATCGAGTTGGGCAGCCTGCCGATCGTTGGGATGGACTTGCACGGAGAGGGTCTGGTTGGCATCCAGAAACTTCCACAGCAGGGGAAAGCTGGGCTGGGGATGATGCCGGCCGAACAGTTCGGCGCCCCGGTACCGGACCAATTCCTGCAGCGTTTTGCCCCCCAGCGGGCCCACGGCCACGATGCTTTGGTCTTCCCCGTGATCGACAACCTCCCAGCTTTCCGCATAGTCGTCCCCGTCCCCAATGGATTTGGCCAACACAGTATGCAGCCGACGCCCCCCCCACAGGTACCTTCGGAAGATGGGTCGGAAACGCAACGGATAGAGTTCA
This sequence comes from Planctomycetales bacterium, assembly GCA_011772275.1. Lineage (GTDB taxonomy): Bacteria > Planctomycetota > Planctomycetia > Pirellulales > UBA7805 > CS4-C045. The sequence continues at coordinate 6,568 of WVZU01000006.1, forward strand.
GCCATGGTTCTCCCCGTCCGAGCGCCGGCAGGGATCTGCACCAGATTCCCTTCCACGGACACCCTTGATCATCACCCGCAGCCCCAGCGGCTCGTCATCTTCCCTGCACTCACCGGGTTCGCTCACCTCGCCCAACGAGGCTGGACGGCGTCCATCATAACCCGCCGCTTGAACCAGAAACAATCACCGCGGATCCCGTTCGGTTGGCGGACCCTGCCGGCCTGGGAAGCGCGTCACGGGTAATGTTTTTCGACAGAGCGGATCGGGTATGTCTGTTCGGGTCGTCCAGCGGCCGGTGCGGGCTAACAAACGGCTTGGGCAGCCAGGTGGTGAAAAGACTTCTCGTCCGGGCCAGGCCCGTGTGGCATCCCGGCTTCGGTTGTCGGCCTTACGGGCGGCTGTTATGATCAAGATACCCAGGGTAGCTCAGCGGAAAAAGGCACGTCTGCTGTACGATTTCCCCCGTAAACAGCTCGATGTTTCCCCAGACCAGTTCCACCGCGACTGCTTCGAGCGTGCCTGCCGAATGATTCGGAACGGATGCCTTTTGCCTGACCATTTCTGCATCTGGCCGCCATGATGGCTCTTCAAACCGACGAAGATCTGTTCCAGGAAAGCACGATGACCTTCGGGGAACACCTCGAAGAGCTGCGTTCGTGCTTGATCAAGGCCCTCCTGTGGCTGCTGGTCGGATTTGCCATTGGCCTCTTGCTGGGCGACTGGATGGTGGCCGCCATCCAAGGCCCGCTGGAAACCAGTCTGCAAACACATTATCAGAAAGGGGCCAAGCGGGATTATGAACGGTTTGCGGCCGAGCAGCGGGAGGCGAATCAACCGCTACCTTATCCGGTCGAAGAAATGAACCGCTTGATCAACAGCGGCTATACTTTCGACAAATATCTGGTACATCCCGCGGCCGTGCGACGGCAATTGGAAATCGACAATGCCCCAGAACCCACGTCGCACGCGGCGCCCCGCCCCCCCGACTCGGAACGGGCCTTACAGGAAGAACTCGTTCCTTTGTTCGTGTGGCGAAAGTCCACCCAGGACCCGCGGGTTTCCGTCTCGGCGCTGAACCCCACCGAAGCATTCATGATCTGGCTGAAGGCCTCGCTGGTGGTGGGGATCGTGCTGGCCAGCCCGATGATCTTTTATCATCTCTGGTCCTTCGTCGCTGCCGGCTTGTATCCGCATGAAAAAAAGTACGTTCATGTCTTCCTGCCCTTCAGCGTGGTGCTCTTCCTGGGGGGCGCTCTGTTCTGCTTTTTTGTCGTCTTCCGCTTCATTTTGGATTTCTTGTTTACCTTCAATGCCGACCTGGGGATCCAGCTGGCACCCCGCATCACCGAATGGCTTAGCTTTGCCATCATCCTGCCGATCGGATTCGGGATCAGCTTCCAATTGCCACTGGTGATGCTGTTTTTAGAGCGGATCGGCATTTTCGACGTGCCGGCCTACATGGCGAAATGGCGGATCGCCGTGTTGATCATCGCCGTCGCTTCCATGCTGCTAACGCCGGCCGACCCGATCAGCATGCTGGCCATGGCCATCCCGCTCACCGGGCTTTATTTCCTAGGCATTGCCCTGTGCCGTTACCTGCCCAAGCAGCAGAGCATGCTGGAGCGGTAGCGGGTTCGCGGCGATCGCTGGCGAGTTTGGAGGGGGAGCGCTCGGGTGGCCGAGCCATGACGAAACACGCCGAGCCACGGCGGCCGAACTACGTCGGAGGGGGCATGCCAAAATGCCGCAACACGATGGCCGCCACGTCGGTCCCCTCGACCTCAGTCCTGTCAATGACCCCCGCACGCGAACTTAACAGCACGCCGCGCTGCGTATCGTCGACAGCCGGCGCGCCGTGGGAACCTCGGACCCGGCTTGCGTCCAAGGGGATGCTCCTGGTCTCCGGATCCAGGTGCAGTTCGACCGGGTCGTAGCCCGGCTTGCGATGGATATCGACGGTGCGGGCAAAAGCGGGCGCACGGCGATCGTCCAGCCAGTAGTAGTACGCTTGCCAGCTGTGGGGTGTCGAAATCAAGATCAGCTCGCCCGACCGCGG
>WVZU01000006.1:8671-13908 GCA_011772275.1 Planctomycetales bacterium
CAGCTGGTGATCGACCAGCGCCCAGGCCAGGCTGGCCTCGGTGTCCAACAGCTCGCCATCGTCCCCTTCCCGTACCGCCAAAAGACCCGCCTCGCGTAGGACGCGGTTGGGATAGGTTACATGGTCCACGGAAACAATCGTGTATTCGCTGGCAACCAGCCAAGTTAAGTCGTCACCACCATAAGCCTGCCGCATCCCCTCCCGAAGCGTGCCCAGGACGTGATCCAGTTCGCCAAGTGCCTCCAGGGCGGGCGGGCTGTCGGGTCCGTGCTTTTGAGCGGCATAGTCCAGGTGGGGGAGGTAGAGCAGAAAAAAATGGGGGCGAAACCGAGCAGCGGCATCGACAGCCGAATCGGCAATCCACTGCGTCGACTTGATGTTGGCCAAAGGACCCCAGAAATGCTGCAGGGGAAAATGCCCGTGCGCGTCGCGCAGCTCGCCATACAGCTCCGAGGGCTTCGTATAACACCACAACGATTCGCTGCCATCCGGGTTGTGAATCGGCGCGGGCATGCAGACATAGTCGGCGCCGCAGCCTTTGCTAAGCATGGGAAACCAGGCGGCCGACCGGAGCTGCGGGGCGCGCTGGTGCAGCAGATCCCAAATCTGCGGACGCTGGATTTTGTCGTTCCCCGCAGTCCACATCTCGATCTGCTGAAGATCGCGCCAGTAAAATCCGTTGGCGATGACACCGTGCTGGTCAGGCCGACAGCCGCACAACATGTCGGCCTGCGCAGGCCATGTCACGCAGGGAAATCCGGGCGTCAACTGCGCTCGATCACCAGACGCCACCAGGGCCTGCAGGTTCGGCATCCGCGGGACATCCTCAGCCCGCAAGCCCGGCACAGACAAAAAGATGAGATTCGAGGTCATGCATCTTTCCTCTCAACTGGCGGCGAAAACCGACTTGCCCTGGCCGCTGAGAATAACGCAGATCTGCGGTCGACCGCTCCCGCCAGGCCGGGAGGCAGACCCGTCCGGTCAGACCCACCCCACCCCGTCCGCGCGGTCCCGCCAAGGGAACCGCTGGCGCTTATCGTATCGGCTGATGCCGGCTTGGTCACCCCGGCGACTGCCGGCTGCCTTGTCGAGCCCCTTTAGCCGGCCGGTGGCGTTCCTCCACAGGGTGCGGTCCGCTTTCTGCGGGGGGCCGAGCCGCGCGTGTCAGGACCGGCGTGGCCGTGGTCCGGCAGGCGGACCCCTTCGGCGACACCGGCCGCCCGGCTGCGATGGCAGCCGGCCAGTCGGCACGCCCCGCTGGCCGCTGCGGGCGGCGCGGAGCTGAGGATCACGTGACATACATCCAGCGGCTCAACACCACGCTGGGCACCAGCAACAGGAGGATCAAGATGGCCGGCTGCCAGCCCTGCACGACCATGGTCACCGCCGCATCGAAGATGATCAGGGAAAACAGGGCGTTCTTCACTGCCAACTGGACATGCGCCGGCTGGGGGTTGCCCACCGCCCGCAGGCACCGCCAGCCGATCTGCGCGCCCAGCAGCAGCCAAAAAAAATACCAGATTTCGAATTTCTGCGAGATCGCGCTGTCGGCCAGCAGATTTGGAAACCAGGCCAACATGGCCATGCCTGCCCACATGACCAGGGTGCTGGCTAGCAGCAGGGCGCGGTTGCTGGTGGATGCCTCGGTCCGCGCGAACCAGGTCACGCCGACGATATAGAGTCCGATTCCGCCGGCAACGGTGTAGTGGACGGCCTGCCACGGCGCCGTAATCACGCTCATCCCCAACAACACGTTCAGCGTGCGGCACAACCCCATATTCACCGGGCCGAACCAGGTGCTCTTCAGCAGCCCGTCATACGCCAGCACGGCGGCGGCCAGGGCCAGGCTGATCCAGGCAGGCCTCCAGCCGACGAAATACGTAGCCACCATGGCCAGGGCCACGCCAAGGATGATCAGTTCGCTACCCAGCCACTGCGCCGCGGACTCGGGTACCCGCCGTGACGGAATGGGTCGCGCTGGCCGCAGTTGGAGATCGTGGTTGCGGTCAAAGTAATCATTCCAGACCATGCCGGCCAAATAGAGGCAGCCGGATGCGGCCACCGCCAGGGCCATCACGCCCTGAGGCAACGCGGTGCCCGCCACGGCCGCGGCCAGCCAGCCGCCCATCAGCACATCGGCGACGGCCGTAAACACATTTGGCAAACGAAGAAGTTCCAGGTAGGCCAGCAGCTTCCAGTCTCGTCTTGGCATGCAACCGGCTGCGTGGGGTTTTATCCCGCAGCGATTTCGAGTTTGAGCAGCGTGGCCAGCAGGTATTCCCGTGCCTCGCGAGCGGCGGCGTCCGGATGGTCCATGTAAGGATACAGTTCGACGGTCAGCCACCCCTCATACCCCGTCTTGTCGATCTCGCGCAAAGTCGCCTCAAAATCGATCGCTCCATGCCCGGGGATCAGGTGTTTGTGCACCCGCGTATCGGCGATATCTTCCAAATGGTAATGTCGCGTATGGGTTTGCATGCTGGAGATCCAATCTTGGGGATCTTCATGGACGCAGTAGGCGTGGCCGATGTCGAAGTTGAGTCCGACGCGTTCTGAATCGATACGATCGACAAATTGCAGGTACTGTTCGAACCGCTCAATCAACAATTCCGGCTCGGGCTCGATCAGCAAATCGACGCCCAGATTTTCTGCCACTTCCACGCACGGCATCAATTCGTCGTAAAAGATATCCGCGCCTTCCTGCCACGATTGAGCAGCTGTCAGCTGTCCGCCCGGTTCGGTTGTAATATGCGGCGCTCCGATATCGAAAGCCAGCTGCAAGCTCCGCTTGGTGTGCTCGCGGCGGATGGCGCGGTAGTGCGGGTCGGGATCGGTCCAGCCCGGATGCCAGTACGGCTGCCGTGGATCGGCGACCGCGTTCATCATGAAGGCGTTCACATTGGAGATGGTCAGCTGGTGCCGGGCCAGCGTGTCGCGGATCGACTGTTTCCGTTCGTCCAACAACCCCGCCGGCCAGGCGTGTGGCACATCGGCCAGGATTTCAATGCCGCGGTAACCCAGCTGGGCAACTCGGGCGATCGTCTCCTCGATCGAAAAGTGCAGGTAAGCGTTCGAACTGAAGGCAAGATGTAGCATGGCAGCTTGGGCATGGCGGATCGAAACGGATGCGTATCCTGATCGATTCCACCGCGGGCCGCAATCCCCAACCGGAGCTTTACAATCTATCAGCTGCTGGCACTGCGGTACGACTTCAATGCCCAGTAAAAGATCCGCCGCGAAACCCACAGGCTGGCGGCCGTGGCCAGCAGTGCGAAGGCGGCCAGCGGCCAGTTGTTTTGATCCAGCGGCTTGGCCAACATCCGCGCGGGGATGTTGACGGCCAGCAGCACAGGGATCACGAATGCAAAAAATCCGCGCAGCGAGCGGCCCACCCAGCGGCGGGCATAGCCGGGGGGACCGTCAAAAATTTCCATCGGATAACGGGAAAAGTTGGTGATGTAAAACCAGAAGTTGTAAAGCGACTGGTTGCGGCCCAGCCACACGCTGGATGCGGCCAGGCCAATCATCAGGCTATACAACACCAACACGCCACACCCCACGTACAGCGGGTACAGCAGGAACTGCACGGCCGTTAGCTGGAGGCCTTCACCGGCGATCAGCTGGTACAGCGAGTAGGCCAGCAGGCCGATCGCAAAACCGGTGTTGCCCAGCCCCGACCAGTGCACCTTGTGCAACGAGACAAGGAATTGCGTGTCGATTGGCTTCAGGAGGGCGAAGTCCAAATTGCCCGTCCGGATCAGTTCGCTGAACTCCTCCGCGTTGGGCATGAAAAAGGACTGCACGAGACTGTTCGTCAAGGCCGTCGTGGCGAAGAAGACAAAAAACTGGTAGCGCCCCCAGCCGGTATGAGCGCCGATAGAATCGACGTAAGAAAAAATCAGGATGTAAAAGCCCAGGTTCATGAACATCCACGACATGGACGAAATCATCTCGATCACAAAGTTCGAGCGAAAAGTCATGTCCCGCACCAGGCTGTTCCGCGCAAAGGTGAGGAACACGCGGAGGTAGGAGGGATGGTGCTGAACTTGCTTGGTCATGTTCCCGACTGCCATGCTGCACGCTCCCGCTCGCTAACCCCCGAATCCGCTGTAGCGCTGGACGCCCCGCTGAAAGGCCACTCGGCAGGCGAGCATAAAAAACACCACCCAGCCAGCCTGAATCCACAGCTCGCGCATCAATTGGCTGCCTTCCACCTTGCCCAGCCACACCGCCGCCGGGAAATAGGCCAGATATTTCAACGGCAAAGCATCCACAATGATGCTCCATGGCGGCGGCAACATGTCCAACGGAAACATATGGCCAGAAAAGAAAAAGTTAAACAACATATACACAAACAACAGGGAACTGACCTCCAGAAACCAGAAACCAATCAACCCGATTGTTGCCTCCAGGAAAAAACCGAGCAGAAAGGCCATCGCTAACGAGGCGGCGAAGGCCGCGATCGTCGCGGGATCCGGCGGGGGTGGAAAATAATGGCGACATAAATAAAAGACCAGCGCAAACGGCCCGATCGCCACACCATAGTACACCAGCTTGTGCGCCAAGCGGTTCAGCAACAGGAAGCCGATCATGTCGATCGGCTGGATCAGAAACTTCTTGACCGTCCCCTCGCGAATCTCGCGGGCGATCCCTGAGGCCAGGCCGGGCATGCTGGAAAAAGCGCGGGTCACCATCGTCAACAGGTAGTAGGCAATAAAGTCATGGTAACTGTAGCCAGCCACGTCCCCCCGCACGGCCGTAAATATCGCACCCCACAAGAAGATCTGCGTCACGATCGGCAGGAAACGCATCAGCGTCCCCAACGCAAAATCCGCCCGGTACACCAGACGCTCTTCCAGACAGATACGCAAGATGATCCACCAGGTCTGGGCTTGGGCGTACATCAAAGGCCGTCCATCCTAATTCGCGATTCGTACTGAGGGCCTTGCCAGCAAAACTTAGCAATCCAAATGCAGTGATCAGACCGCAGTTCCTAAAACTGGGATAACACTTTAGCCGACTGGCGGGGCGGCCTGATGTCGCCGAATTCGTGACAATTCGGATCGTCTAGGCGGTAACCAAGGCCAGCTACGGAAGTCTCACGACTTCAGCTACCATGGGGCTAAAGTGTTACAAACTGGGCAATTCACACTCGGCAACCAAACACTCGGTATTCAAAATCCGGCCATCAAGACTCAACCCAAAGCACTTTGTGCTCAGTCCCCCCCCCTTCGACA
>WVZU01000006.1:13967-17346 GCA_011772275.1 Planctomycetales bacterium
CACCTCCTCCAATGGCGGATCTTCGACGCTGACATCTTCGACCACATGCGCGTGCAGAATGCCCGCCAACGCGTCGGTCACCTCCGGCCGCTCGATCCGCAGCCGAGCCCGCGGCGGCACGATTTCAAGCAGTTCTCCATAGCGATCCAGGTCGGCGGGCATGGCGTCGTCAGCAAACTGCAAGCTGACGATCTTGTGGCTGCTAAACTGATCAATAATTCCCGATAAGGAGCCGTCGTACATGATCCGTCCCTGAGCGATAATCACCACGCGGCGGCAGAGCGCGACGACATCTTTCATGTAATGACTGGTCAACAGGATCGTGATCCGCCGCAACTGCTGGTAGTAGCGGAGAAACTTCTGGATATTGTGTTGAGCGATCACGTCGAGCCCGATGGTGGGTTCGTCCAGGAAGAGCACCTCCGGCGAGTGCAGCAAGGCGGCGATCAGCTCCATCTTCATCCGCTCGCCCAGCGACAGCTCGCGGACCGGTTGCGACAGCAGTTCCCGCACGTCCAGCAATTCCACCAGCTCGTCCCGCGACCGTTCGAACTGATCCGGATCGATGCGATAGATGTGCTGGTGCAGGCGAAACGATTCGGCGGCCGGCAGGTCCCACCAGAGTTGATTCTTCTGCCCCATGACCAGGGCAAAACGGCGGCGGTAGGCATTTTCCCGCAACCAGGGGACATGCCCCATCACCCGCGCCGTTCCGCTGGTCGGGTTGATCACGCCGCTCAACAACTTCAACGTCGTCGTCTTGCCGGCGCCATTGGGACCCAGAAACGCCACGAATTCGCCTTCTTCCACCTGCAGGTCGATGCCGCGGACCGCCTCGACCTGCCGGTAGCGACGAGTGAACAGGCCACGCGCCGAGGCCAGCAGGCCTTCTTGCTTCTGGTAAACCCGGTACGTCTTCGTCAGACGCTCAATTTCAATAACAGCCATACCAGGCTCGATTATAAGCCGGCGTCAAAGGCCAGCCTAGCAGACCGCCGATTTGCCGATGCGCGACGCTCAAGCAGCAACACGCTCCCTGGTGACCGCAAACCCTGGTGACCGCAAACCCTGGTGACCGCAAACCCTGGTGACCGCAAAACCCCATTCGCCTCCCCACACGATCGTTGTTCGCGTTGTCGCCATGTTTGCCTTTGGTTATAATCTTCAGCCTGCTCGTTAAGAGGAGGTAGACAAACGAGTTCCTTACGCGTTGGAATCGGACACGATACGCATCGGCTGGCAGTCGGCGGGCCGCTGCGGCTGGGCGGCGTCGAGATACCCCACGACCACCACCTGGTCGGACACAGCGATGCCGATGTGCTGCTGCACGCCGTGACCGACGCCTTACTGGGAGCCGCGGCGCTGGGTGATATCGGGCAACTGTACCCCGATACCGATCCGGCTCAGCGAAACCGGGATTCGGCCCAGATTCTGGCCGAAGTCGTGGATCAAGTACAGCAGGGCGGTTACCGGGTCGTGAACGCGGACTGCATCGTGTTCGCGGAACGACCAAAGCTGGCGGCTTACAAACAGGCTATCCAAGGCCGCCTGGCGGAACTGTTACAGGTCTCCCCCTCCGCGGTCGGCGTCAAGGCCAAGACGGGAGAGGGACTCGGAAAAATCGGCCGCCAACAAGCGATCGCCGCTCAGTGCGTGGCCCTGATGGGCCACGATGGTTAAGAGGACAGATGGACAAGGGGAGCTATGGACAAGAGGAGATTATGAGCACGGCTGCAACGAATGTCCAACCGCTGGACCAAAAATCGGTGACTGCGAACCTGCAGATCTACAATACGCTTACCCGCACCAAAGAACCCCTGGACCCGATTACGCCCGGTAAAGTGGGGATCTACCTCTGCGGGCCCACCGTCTACGACAAGGCACACATCGGCCACATGGTCGGGCCCGTCATCTTCGACGCCATCAAACGCTACCTGACCTACTCCGGTTACGAAGTGACCTGGGTGGTCAATATTACCGACGTCGACGACAAGCTGATCCACAAGGCCAACCAGCGGGGGATCTCCATGGCGGAGGTGGCCGCCGAGAACACGGAGGATTACCTGGCCAACCTGGCCGGGATGGGTGTCGACGGGATCGATCAGATGCCCACGGCGACTGCCAGCATGCCCGACATCATCGCGTTCACCCAGGCCCTCATCGAACAGGGATTCGCCTACGAGGCAGACGGCGACGTTTTCTTTGATGTAACCCAGGATCCCGATTACGGCAAACTGACCAATCGCACCCTGGACGATCTGCAGGGAGAAGGTGGCGAGGCGGCCGCCAAGAAACGATCGTCCGCCGACTTTGCCCTGTGGAAGGCCGCCAAGCCGGGCGAACCGTCGTGGGACAGCCCCTGGGGCCAAGGGCGACCGGGCTGGCACATCGAGTGTTCGGCGATGAGCCGCAAGATTTTGGGCGAATCGTTCGACATTCACGGCGGTGGACTCGACCTGATCTTTCCCCATCACGAAAACGAAATCGCTCAAAGCGAATCTTGCCACGGCAAGCCCATGGCCAGGTTCTGGATGCACAACGGCCTGTTGCGGGCCTCGGCCAGCGCCGGCAAGGTCGGCGGACGGGGCGAGCGGGAGGGGGATCCGTCCGAGGCGAGCCAGAAAATGAGCCGCTCGAAAGGGGCCGGCGGCCTGGCCGAACTGATCGCCCACCACGGCGGCCAGCGGATCCGCTTCTTCCTCCTCCGCACCCACTACCGCAGCACGGTGCTGTTCAGCGAAGAGGCCGTGGCCGAAGCCGGCCAGGCTCTGGAGACCTTTTACCGCTTCTTCAAACGACTCCAACGCGTCAGCGGCCAGGACTTCTACCAGCTGGACGCCGCGCGTCACCGTCCAGCGGGAGAGTTTGACCCGGGCGACGATCCCACCCTGCAGGCCGTGGCCCAGTCCCGCCAGCGATTCCTGCAGGCGATGGACGACGACTTCAATACGGGCGGCGCGATCGGCGACCTGTTCGAACTGGTTCGCGCGCTGAACCGCTATGTGGAAGACGAACAGCTGGAGGATGAGTCCCAGCGGACCGCTGCCAAGCTTGCCGTGCTGCGGCAGGGCGCGACCACGTTGCGCGAGTTGAGCGGTACCTTGGGGCTGTTTCGAGAAGCGGTCCAGCCACCGCCAGGAGCCGACAACGCCGTCCTGGACGCCGTGATGCAGCTGGTCCTCGAACTGCGGACGGCCGCGCGGCAAAACAAGGACTTCCCGACCGCCGACCGGATTCGCGATGCCATGGGACCTTTGGGGATCCTCCTGGAAGACCGCGCCGGGGGAACCGATTGGAGCCACGATGCCAGCGCCCACGATCAACCGCTGGATGGTCTCCTCCAACTGTTGATCGAACTGCGGGCCGAAGCCCGCCAAGG
>WVZU01000002.1:0-1045 GCA_011772275.1 Planctomycetales bacterium
TATCGGCCTGGAACCGCCACCCGTAAAGATGACCACGTTCCTCAGCGCCCTCCGCAGCCCCCGTGAGGGGACGCTGCAGCGGTGGTGGTTCCAACCGGACTACGATTGCCTGAAAATCACATCGGATCGGCTGGCAGTCGAGATCGTGGGACAGGGAGTTCAGTTGCTGGCCGAAGATATGGCGATTGGGCCAGGGGACAAGCCGTTGAATCCCTTGGCACAGGTCAGCAAACCAAGCCGGCTGTTCGCCACCGCCTTTACCAGGAAATACCCCGCCATCGCAGCGGCCAGCCCGGTTTACGCTCAAATGCGCAACGGCATCGACCTGCTGGTCGCCGCGGCCCTGCTGCAACACGAAGATTGGTTCGGCCGCTGTGGCTGGACCGCCGAATTGCTGGTCGACGAAACACGCTTGCCCACAGAAAACTTCGTCGCACCCCGCCAGGTCGCCTGCGGCGTCAACGCCCTCTGGAAAGGCAACCGGCTGCTGTCACCCTCCGGCGGCGTGTCGTTGCTGCCCCACCTGGCCCTGGATCCCAAGCGACAGCAGGCCGACGAAGACGGCGCTGTGCAACGTGCCTGTCAGCAGGCCGCCTACCAGGGCCTGGACAAAGAACGCTGGTGGTGGGACTGACCCCCACACCGTTTGAGCAAGATCCGGTCCAGCCGCCAGATGGGTGGGGAGGCGACCGGCGAGGTACTGACGGTCAGCAACCCGGCAGGGCGGGCCGCGGGCTCAGCTTCTTCTTCGATCGCACCCGGCGTCCTGCCATCCGGGTACCCCGGCGGGTGCCGGTCGTAACGCTTGTGCGGCCGTTGATTTGGGCAACAGGTCAGGCCCAATTAGCATGGAAATTTCACGGCACTCGTCCCCATTCTCACCCGGTCCCGCGGTCTTTCCATGCACTTTTTGATCTTGTTGGGCATGCTGGCGGCCCTGGTGTCGGCCGAGGCCGTGGGACAGGCCCCGGTTCCCGCCACGGCCGACCGCCTGTGGCTGACGCTGGCCGGGATCGCGGTGGTCGGCAGTGCAGCTTGGGTCGTG
>WVZU01000002.1:1051-1283 GCA_011772275.1 Planctomycetales bacterium
CCGCCACCTCCAGCGGATGCACACCCTGCTGTGGTTAACCGTTTGCGGAATCATCTTCTTCGGCCTGAAGTGGCCGGCGGTCGTCTGCGGAAACTGGGGGATGCAAGGGGCATTCCTGATCGACGAAATCCTGATCGTGACGCCCGTGCTCTTAAGTCAAATCGTGACGTGGGCCGCTTTTTATGACGTCGACCACGCGGTCCGCAGGACCTTACCCGCCGGGGAACCAGAC
>WVZU01000002.1:1352-9770 GCA_011772275.1 Planctomycetales bacterium
TGCGCGGCTCGTGACCTGGCCACCTGGGCCGCCCCGCAAGCTTTCGCCAACGGTACGCCCTGGGTCCTTTTTCTGCTCACGCTGCTGGCCTTGGGACTCAGCCTCCCCTGGCTCTTACGCCACCTTTGGGATACCCGGCCCTTGGGGAAAGGCGGTCTGCGGGACCGCCTGGAAGCCGCCGGACACAGACTGCAGGTCTCCTCGCCCCAGATCCTCATCTGGCGGACGAAGGGTCGCGTGGTGAACGCTGCGGTCACAGGCATCCTTCCCCGCTGGCGATACGTGCTGCTGAGCGACGGACTGCTGCAACGACTGACCGACGACCAGGTCGTGGCGATGTACAGACACGAACTGGGCCACGTCCGCTACGGGCACCCGCAATTGCGGCTGCTGGCACTCGCCGCCCCACTGGCCGCCTGGCAAACTGTGATCTGGCTGCTGCCAGAACCGGTAGCCAACCTGACCGGCAGGCTGGCAGAACTCAGCGGCGGACAGTGGCTGTCCGCCGTCGGCCTGCCCCTCGCCGCGTTCAGCCTGTACGGCCTCACGTTCTTCAGCTGGTATTCACGAATGATGGAACTCCAGGCAGACCTCTGCGCTTGCGGGGTCACCCTTTCCCCGCGGGAACAGCGGGAACGACAGAGCGGTACGTCGGAGGAAGAATTTCGACAGTTTGCGTCGACACTGTATCGCTTGACCCAAATCCACGGTCAACGCAGCGGTGGTGGGGGACTGCTGCACCCGACGATGCACGATCGCATCCGCTTCGTCCGCCAGGCGATCCGCAATCCGCAAACACTGGCCCACTTCCACAAACGCATGCGACGGATCGCAATCTGCCTGGCTGCGACCGTCATGGCGGGTATCCTCGTGCCCTTGGTAACCTGCTGGACCTGAATTCAGCCGCCGGCACCCCCGGGCGTCTGGTGCCGGCAGACACGCTCGTCCCACCGCGACATCAGCGGTCTGCACGCCGCGGCACAGGGGGCCGATCTGGCAAGGCCCCGCCAGCCCGCCCGCCGCCAACCAAACGCGGGTCTCCGGCCAACATGCTTTGCCACCCCAGGCACGACAAGCCGCACAATCCCCCCGGCCCGTAAGACCGGCCAAGCTTCGGCCAATTCACCAGGTTTCCGAGCAAAAAAAATCGTTAAGGTCACCCCCCGTTACCGAACTTTACCCTAGCCCGGATATTTCACCCCGTTTCGTCGCGAGGTGGCCCAAGCTGTTGTGTGGCAAGGCATACCAGAGCGAGCGGCCGCCCGCAGGCGTGTCGCCTGCAGGTTCAGCATCGCGGGCCGCAGCAGGACGCCGTCCACAGCACAACTTGTGGCAACGCAGTCGCAGCTGATGAAAAGTCCGGGCCAGTTTCCCCTGGGGCCCATTTCCGGCCGGCCCCATCGACAGTCACCAAAATTGTGGGGATGAAAATCGTTCCCGGAAAGACGAAGGCGATGATGCCAGAACACGAAACGCAGCAGCAACTGGCCCGGCGAGTGGGCGTGGCGCTGGTGAAGAGCCCTTATTTCTCGCAGCGAAGCCCGCTCCAGTTCTCTACCCACCAAGGACACGTCACGCTGCGAGGCACGGTAAGGTCGTTCTTCCACAAGCAGATGGCCCAGGAAGTTGTCAAAACGGTCGACGGTGTCGCCCAGATTGACAACCTNNCGATTGCAGCAACTGGTAGTTGTCGCACACGCGAGCCTTTCCGGTTTCATGTCAGCAGCCCCGTGCTTTTCTGGCTTCATGCGAATAGCCTCGTGCTTTAGCACGAGGTTCAGATCGCATAAAAAAATGTGTCGAGCCCCGTTTACGGGGCTTTGTACTGTCTGGCTTTAGCCTGGGATGACTCGGGGGGCAAGAACACGAAATCAAGCAGCACCACGCGGGATCGCCAGGGCTGCAGCCGCCACGGCCAGAAGGCCCGTACACGGGCCTCGCCGGTGGGGTGGTAGACATCATCACCCCGGGCATGGCCAAAGGCGGTAAGTCTTTGCCTGCCAACGAAGCCGACGCGATATGACGTATCCAGTGGGGATCCTGCCTCGATCCTCAACCGGCGACATCTGAGGTAGCCAGGCAAAGACTTGGCCATCGTACAGTGGATGGCTTGTGACAAATTCGGGCGAGCCGGCCCGCTGCCTGGCGGACCCGTTTTGCCCCGCCAGGCCCGCTCGGCTCCATCCCCCCCGTCGAACTCTTCCGCCCGGAGATTTCGTGGCCAGCCAGGCAGCGTCAAGCCGGCGATCGCCGCCGCGTCGATCGCGAGCCCTCCGGCGAAAGGGCTTCCCTGCTCCTCTGCCCCTTGTAAGCCTGCCCGATGGCCCGCATGATAGAGGGCTGGTTTTTCCGGCCCGGCATGCCGGCGGGCAGGAAGCGGGCCGCCAGATAGGGCGGTCTTTTACCCCCAGCGATTCCGCGACCGCAGATCGACTATTCACCGCGTATCGACAGCAGACAAAAGGAGCCAATCATGGGACGTGCAGGTGCAGTGACTTTCAAAGGCAACCCCTTAACGCTGGCGGGCGAGCCCGTGCAAGTGGGCCAACCGGCGCCCCCCTTTACGTTGCACGCTTTCGAAGAAGGGAACCTGAACACGATCACCCTGAACGAGTTGAAAGGCAAGCCAACCATTATCAGTGTCGTCCCCTCCCTGGACACACCGGTCTGCCAGACGCAAACCAGGCGTTTCAATCAGGAACTGGCGGCGCTGGGGGACAGGATCAACGCCCTGACGGTCAGTCTTGATTTACCGTTCGCCATGAATCGCTTCTGTGGCGCCGAAGAAATCACCAGCTTGCGGTCGGCCAGCGATTACCAGGACCGCAGCTTTGGTCAGGCTTGGGGGATGCTGATCGAAGAGCTGAAAATTCTGGCCCGCGGGACGTTCGTGCTGGACGCCGACGGGAACGTGGTTTATGCCGAACAGGTCCCGGAGGTCGCGGACGAGCCGAATTATGAGGGGGCCCTGACGGCGTTAAAGGGCCTGCTGGACTGACCCCGACCCGGCGAGATCCCGCGTCCCGGACCCCACATCCCACTACTCGGCCAGCCAGGTACCCGCCAGCGTTGTCCCGCACGGCTCGACCGGTTCGTCGTCCGTCCCCGGTTCACTGGTGATCAGGTAAGTCTGCAAATAGCCGATTACCGTCCTGGCACGCTCCACCACATCGCTGCGACGGCGATCCCGATCGCGCCGCGGCCGCACCGCGACCTCGACCCGAGTCCGCACTCGCCCGGGAAGTGTGGGGCCCACGGTTTTTTCCTCGTAGAAGCCCAGTTCCAACACGAAGGCAACGCCCCGGTCGGATTCGCGACGCAGCAGACCGTTGCCCTCCGGCTCGAACCGCAGCACCACGTGGTTCTCGTCGATCGCTTTGGCCTGCGTCTGATACTCCGTGACAAAACCGCGAAGTTTTTCCACGGCCACGCGCAGCGGCACCTTGGAAACCAGTTGCGCCCTGGCGACAGGCATGGACCGACTCGGTTTCCACCAGTTGAACCACCCCCCTTCGCCGTGGCTCTTCCGCCCGATGCCGTCGGGGTTGACGGTGACGACCATGTTGCGACCTGCCGACTTGGCTTCCAGGAGGGCCTGGTCGGCGCGGCAGAGCATCGCGGTGGCCGTGTCTTTTTTCGCCGTTTCCGTGACACCAAAGCTGGCCGTGATCCGCTTGCCACTCAGCGATTCCAAAGGCATGTCGCCCAATTCGCGGCGAATCTTTTCCGCCCGCTCACTGGCGGCAAGCTGGTCGCAGTCGGTACACAGCAGGACGAATTCTTCGCCACCGTAACGAGCCACCAGGTCGCCCGGGCGGCAATTGGCGGAGAGCAATTCTGCGAATGAGCGTAAAGCGGCATCGCCAGCCGGATGGCCGTAGGTGTCATTGATTTTCTTGAAATGATCGATGTCGCAGATGATCAAGCTGCCCGGCTCGTTACGCTCCAGATGCCTCTCGATAAATGGCTGATGCTGCCGATCGAATTCGGCACGGTTCGCCAGCTGCGTCAGCGGGTCCCGCGTCGCCTTCTCGTGCAACGTCGCACACCGCGCTTCCAGGCTGGTCTCGCTGGTCACGTCCCGCATAAAGATGTTGGCGCCCCGCGTCTGGCCCTCCGGGCCGATGACCGGCACAATGTGCAGATCGATGGCCACCGGCTGCGGGGTCCGGCCCTGGATCTGCACGCGGCGAATGCTCTGCACCGACGACAGAACGACCTGGCGCACGGGACAATCTTCCTCAGTGATCGCACGCCCATCCTCGTCGCGCAGCTTCAACAAACGGGGCTGCCAGCGTTGGTGGGTCACCTCTTCAGCAGGCACACCGCTCAGCACCTCCGCGCCGCGGTTCCACAGCTGGACATGCAACTGGCTGTCGACACAGACAACGCCGTCCCGCATGCTGCCGATCAGCTTTTCCAGGAACAGCGGCGCCAGCGATTCGGCCGCCGCCGGAAAACCCGGAGCACTCAACTGCCGATCCCCCGCCGACGTTTCGGAGGCAAGATGGCGCAGCCAGCGACGAGCGGCGGCGGCATGCAGCTCCACACTGTCCGCCTGCTCGACGTCAAAAAATTCCCGCAGCAAATAGGGGTCAAACTGACTGCCCGCCGCCTCCACCAATCGCTCCAGCGCCTTGCTGCGACCCATCGCGTCGCGGTAAACCTGCTGGTGCGTCATGGAGTCGAACGCGTCGGCGATGGACAACATCCGCGCGCCCAACGGCAAACCGTTCCCGTGCGGCGGAACGCGGTCGACTTCCGACGCGTACCAGGCCGGCGCGTACCTGATAATTTCCCGCACCGCGCTGGGAGCACCAAAGCTCTTCAAAATCTCTAAACCCATGGCCTGATGGCCCCGCACCGTTTCCGTCTCGCACTCGTCCAGCTTGCCAGGCTTCAGCAATACCGCATCGGGTACGCCAATCTTGCCGATATCGTGCAGCAAAGCGGCAACCTCCAGATCGCTTAACAACTCCGGATCCAGATCAACCGCCATACCCCAGGCCGAACAAGACAGAGCCACGCGTAAAGAATGGGCCGCGGTCGGGGAATGTTTGCAGCGCAACGCGGTAAAAAGGCTGCTGCCGGCGCCCAGCCGCGCTTGGACCAGACAAGCTTGCGTGGCCACCTCTCCCGGACGATAACCAACGTCCAACTGCAGCGGCAAAACCCCCACAGGCGCGGAACTGCCTGTATCTGGATCCGCTGCAGCGATGGAACTTGCGGTGTGGGTCGTACTGGACATCGAACGGCGTAATTCCCCAAACGGCGGTCAGCGTACCGGTCCGGACAATCGTCACGGCTGTTGGGACCAGACCGCGACCGACCAAATCAACTTGGCGAAGGAGATCTCGTTACCAAAGCCTAGGTCGCGGTCGATCCGCTGCCAAACATTGCCGGCTGCCATCAACAGCTCACTGGGTCAGCCAGGTATCCGCTCGATCGGAATGTAAGGCTGGTAACGATCTTCCGGGTTGGCGACCACCCCGCCAGGACCGCTGACGACGGTCCAAATGGCCATCACAGTCAAGCTGCAGAACAGCCCGGCCAAATGCCGAATCGGTTATCAGTCATCAGACATGCTTGCACTCCTGTCCGCGACTGGACAAGCAAGCGGCAGGCGGAAGGACTTTTCCAGGTCGCCACGCGTAACATCCCCTCCCCCCTATAACGCTCGTCAAACGGGTAATTCCGCAAAACAGGATGCGTCGCAGAGGCCAGAGCGAAGAACGTCGACGTCGTGTCTTGAAGGACGATCTCTCTGATCCCGAAGGATCCGGGGAGGTGGGAAGTGCAGACTCCACGCGGACGGCCGCGGCCTACAAATCGTCCGCTCTCCAAGAACAACCACGCATTACCGATCTGATCCCTCAAGCGGGCTGGCTGATTTTTCTGCTGTTCGTCAGCGGCGCCGCGGCCATCAGCGGACTGCTGCTGGCGTACGACCGGCTGGAACCCGCCGCCCAGCCGCGTTTTGCCATCTTCGATTTGACCCACAGCGGCAGCCTCGCCCACTGGCTGGCCGCCTGCCTCCTGGCACTGGTCGCCGCCGTGGCCGGCATCTGCCATTGCCTCAGACGCCATAAGCTGACCGATTACCACGGGCGGTATCGCATCTGGAGGTGGACCGCCGGTCTGGCCCTGCTGGCCAGTGTCGCCGCCACCACCCAGTGGCACGCCGTCGCCGGTCAGGAACTGGCCCGCGCCGCCGCCTGGAATCTACCCCACCAGAACCTGCTGGGCTGGCTCGTTCCCACCGTCCTGGTCCTCACCACGATCGCCATCCGGCTGGCTGTGGAAATGCGAGCAAGTCGAATCGCCACCCTCTCGCTCTACCTGGCCCTGGCCTGCTATGCGGTCGTCGTGGGCTCGCTCCTCTGGCCACCCACTGCCCTCGCCAAGGCCCACGCCGTCATGGCGACCAGCGGCAGCCTGCTGGCCGGGCATCTCCTCCTCCTGCTCAGCTTTACCTGGTACGCCCGCTACATCATCCTAGAGATGCAAGGCCTGGCCGGGTGTCCCAAGTCCAAGCGATCACCCAGGCGGGCAGCCCACCACCACGGTCGGCACATAACGACGCACAACCATTACGCCCACCCATCACCCCCGCCCCCCAAACGCCAAAGTGACGTCGATCCCCAACCCGCGACCCGGCGGAACCAACAGCTGGTCGAAGAGGCCGAGCATGAGGCAGAACGGCTGGAAAGGCAAGAACACCGGGCCCAACGAAAAAAACGCGACCGGCGGCGCCACCAAATGGAACCGGAGGAACCCACCCCGGTCTCTGCACCCCACAAAAAGCTGACCAAAGCCGAACGCAAACGGCTGCGAAAACTCAAGGCCCAACAGCGGGAAGCCGCCTGAGAACACCCCGTGCCCTGGGGACGCCCCCTAAAAAGGCAGTTGTCCCCCAACCTCCGACCCGGTTGTGTCAGCACCCCGGCTGCTGAGGGCCATCTTGGCGAGAAGGGATAGCGTTTCCGCCTGAGGTCGGGCTTGAGCAGCCGGGGTGCTTTGTCCGCGGCGGTTGTGTCAGCACCCCGGCTGCTGAGGGCCATCTTGGCCAGAAGGGATGGCGTTTCCGCCCGGGGTCGGGCTTGAGCAGCCGGGGTGCTTCTGGGGGACGGGCCAAATCAGGAAAAATCCAGGGCAGGCCAGGGTCTGCGAAACACCCTGTTTTGGTCGGCCCTCCCTGGCCGGCAGCCGGTGGCGGCCACCCGCAACACGCCAGACAACGGGACCTCGTCCCCTTCCCCACGGTCCGGCGATTGCCGATAAAGGTCACAAGCCGGCGGGGACTTCCCCCCCCTCCAAAAAAAATGCGGCGCAGCCNNAAATGCGGCGCAGCCAAAAACCTCCCACCACCACCCCCCCAATCATGGTTCGCACCCGCTTCGCACCCAGCCCGACCGGTTATCTGCACATTGGCGGTGTCCGCACGGCGCTGTTCAACTGGCTGTTTGCTCGGCATCACCAAGGCCGGTTCATCCTGCGGATTGACGACACCGACCAGCAGCGGAATGTTGAGTCCGCTTTGCAGCCGATCTTGGACGGATTTCGTTGGCTGGGCATCGACTGGGACGAAGGTCCGCAAGTGGGCGGGCCGCACTCACCTTACTTTCAGTCGCAACGGGCTGATCGCCATCGTCAAGCCGTCCAACAGCTGCTGGACCGTGGCGCCGCTTATCACGATTTCGCCACGCCGGAAGAAATACAGGCCGAGCGCCAGGCGGCTCAACAGGAAAAACGCCCGTTCGTCTATAGCCGTCGTTGGCAGGCCACCACGGACCAGCAGGCGGGCGCCTTCGCCGCAGAGGGCCGCCAGGCCGTTGTCCGTCTGAAGATGCCGCGGGAGGGGACACTGGAGCTGGACGACCTGATCCGCGGCCGCGTCGAGTTCGCCTGGGCGGCCGAACAGGACCATGTCATCCAGCGGACAGACGGCTCGTGCCTCTACCACCTCGCCACCGTCGTCGACGATCATGACTTTGAAATTACGCACGTGATCCGAGCGGAAGAGCATCTTTCCAACACGCCGCGACAGGTGTTTATCGCTCAGGCCCTGGGGTGGCAGCCACCCGCTTTTGCGCACTTGCCCTACGTCGCCGAACCGGGCAGTCGGAACAAGCTGAGCAAACGCAAGCTGGACAAGTACCTGAAAAACCCCGACTTCAAGCAGCTGAACGAAAAAGGCTGCGCCATCGCGGCCGCCATCGGACTGCCCACGACCGCTGACACCTTCAACCCGGTGATCGTCGATTTCTACGAGCAGGTCGGCTTCCTGCCGGATGCGGTGGTCAACTACCTGCTGCTGCTGGGCTGGTCGTTGGACGAGCGGACCGAGTTCTTCACACGGGAAGAAATGGTCCGGCATTTCAGTCTGGAAAAAGTCAACAAAGCGCCGGCCAGCTTCGA
>WVZU01000298.1:0-3335 GCA_011772275.1 Planctomycetales bacterium
GGGCGGATCGAGTGTCGGTTTTTTGGACTGCTGCCGCCGGTGGACGGTTCGCCGGGGGGATGGACGGACGGCGGCCGACGACTTTCATCTGGTCGGCGAGCGTCCGGTTTGGGATCATGCTGTTATGGCGGGGACCGCACGGGTCGGGGCCACGGGGGCGGGGATCGGGCCCCGCACGAAACGGGCTCAAGCCGATGCCGGTCAACGAACGATGACATCCCAGCGGCGGCTGCCTGCTGCGGGCGCACTGCCGCGTGGGATCTGGTCGGGCCGCAGACAGAAAACGCGTATCTCCTTCGCAGAATTTTAGTTCTTATCATGATCGCACAAGACACAAGACTGCTGAGACAAATTCGAGAGGCTGGAGTCGTTGGCGCTGGGGGCGCGGGCTTTCCGACGTACAAGAAGCTGGAGGCGGAAGTCGAGCACGTGATTGCCAACGGTGCGGAATGCGAACCGTTACTGCAGAAAGATCGCGAATCGATGTTGCAGGAGCCAGCTGCTTTTTTGCGCGGGCTGCAGATCATGCAGGACCTGACTGCGGCGCGTGAAGTGACGATTGCGGTCAAGCGCAAGAACGAGGACGTCGTTCAGGGCATGCAGCCCCAGGCCGATGCTGCGGGGTTCAAGACGTTCGTTTATGAGGACGTCTATCCGGCGGGAGATGAATACGTCCTGGTGTACGAAATTTCGGGCCGTCAAATTCCACCCGGTGGCATTCCTCTGGCGGTCGGTTGCGTGGTGGACAATGTGGAAACGATCATCAACATTGCTCATGCTGTCGACGGCAAGCCGGTCACAGAAAAATACATCACGATAACCGGCGCGGTGGCTCAGCCATTGACGACGGTCGTTCCGGTGGGCACGCTGATCGCGGATTGCATCCAGCTTGCCGGCGGCCTGACGTGCGACGACCCGGTCGTGTTGACGGGCGGCGTGATGATGGGTGGGGTGACCAGCAATCTACGCGAGCCGGTCGGCAAGGCGATGGGTGGCATCATTGTGCTGCCGTCGGATCACTACCTGGTCCGCCGCAAGACCGCCTCCCAGGAAACCTACACCCGGATCGGGCACGGCCAGTGCGATCAATGCTCGTTGTGCACCGAACTTTGCCCTCGTTACATCCTGGGATACCCCATCGAACCCCACAAGGTGATGCGCACCCTGCTGATGACGGGTGAGAAAAAACAGCGCGGCAGCCTCTGGGCACAATATTGCTGCGAGTGCAATGTCTGTTCGCTGATCGCCTGTCCCGAGCAATTGGATCCGAAAAATATCTGCGTCGATGCCAAGGCCCTTTTGCGCGAGAATCAGGAGGGGTGGACCGAGGCGGAACTGGAAAGCCTCTTCCGCCCCGAACACCCGGCTCGCAAGGGACGCGAGATCCCGATCCGCACCCTGTATACCCGGCTGGGCCTGAACCCGTACGACCGCAAAGCGGACTTCGCCGCGACCAACTGCCAGCCGGACTCCGTCACGATCCCGCTGAACGCCCACATCGGCCAACCGGCTCGGCCAACAGTCCGCGAAGGTGCCACGGTGCGACGCGGCGACGTGATCGGCACCGTGGACGAAAACCAGCTTGGCTGTCCCGTCCACGCCAGCATCGACGGGCGCGTATCGGCCATCAACACAAACAGCATCACCATTACCCGCTAGAAACCAAGATGGCAGCAAACATGAAAAACGGCAGCGCAATCGGCATCGTCGAGACGTCCAGCATCGCCAAGGGCTTTGAAATCGCAGACTCGATGTTGAAAACAGCCAACGTCCGTATGGTGGTCAACCGCACGATTTGTCCCGGCAAATACATGGTGCTGGTCGGTGGCGAAGTGGACGCCGTCAACTCCGGTGTGGAGGTCGGGCTGGAAGTCGGGGCCCATACGGTCGTCGATAGCTTTGTGATTCCCAATTTGCATCCGGCAGTGTTTCCTGCCATCAGTGGCGTCAGCCACCTGCCAAAATTGAAGTCGCTGGGCGTCATCGAAGCCTTCAGCGTGGCGTCGGTCATCGAAGCGGCCGATGCGGCCGTCAAGGCAACCCAAGTCCAACTGATCACCATCAACCTGGCGATGGCGATTGGCGGCAAAGGCTGGGTCTCGATGACCGGGGATGTGGCATCGGTTGCCGAGGCGGTTGAGGTGGGCGCGGCGGTGATCGAACGTAAGGGCCTGCTAGTGGAAAAGGTCGTCATCCCCGCTCCCCGTCCCGAAATCGTCGCCGAGTTCATCTAGCACCCATCCCGTGCAACCGCTTCCCATCGCCTGGCAACTCGATTTGCCAGGAACATCCTGGACTTGGGGCTGTCGCCACGGCACGGCTGGCGACCAGACCGGTTATCTATGCGAAGGGGGGAGGGGCTGGGAGTTAGGCTGGGGGTTAGGGGCTAGGGGTTAGAGGCTAGGGGTTAGGGGGACGGAACTGGTCCCGGCGCGCCGGGATGCTGCCAGAAGGGGTTCTGGTTGGGCTCCGGGGGCCGGGACGGCATACGACGCACAGCGAACGATTCGTGGTAGTTGAGCTTGAAGTGAGCAAGCGGTTTGGTTCCTTGTCGCGAAATTCGCCAAAACATGCGCTGAGACAGGGTTTGGCGAAACGCATGACGCGTTTCGCGACGTTCACGCCAGGCAACACACGGCTGGCTTTTACGCGGCAGCGAACTTAACTGGCGCCCTGGCTGGCCCCCTTGGGAACCCCGACGGGGGGCGTTGGAGACTGCTGCGTCTGGATCAGTCAGCCTCCTGGTTATCCACATGGCGGCTCAGAAACGCGTCCAGCTCCTGTTGCTTGGCCTGGTCTTCCAGCTGCTGTGAGCGGCTGGCCAGCTGAGCGACGCGGACGGCCATTTGACGGTCGTAGCGGGCCAATCGTTCCCGTAAGGGCCACAGCTGGAGGAGGACGCTTTTGGCCCGGTCCGGCAATCCCTCGAGGGTATAGACCACATACTGGCCGGCCAGACCGTAGGCCCGCAGTCCCGGTTCAGCTTCCCCCGCGCGGGCCAGCTGTTGAAAGACGCGGAGCGCCTCGAACAGCCGATTTTCGCTCAAGTAGAGCTCCGCCAGCTGTTTGCGTGCCAGCCGACCATGGTGTCGATCTGCGGGGTAAAACTCCAGCACGCTGTACCAGCCCTCTTCGCTGTTCAGCAGCAGGGCGTATTCGTATTGCCGACGGCCGTTCCCCTGCCGCGGAATTTCCGTAGCCAGGGGGAATACGGCAGACCCCTCGACCGCGCCCCGCAATAAAGACGCTCGGTCCCGCGGCCATCCCCAGAACACCCCGCACAGCAGCCCGGCGGCGATGGCAAACCCGGTCAGCCACCGCCGCGACAGCCGGCG
>WVZU01000298.1:3351-4520 GCA_011772275.1 Planctomycetales bacterium
CACGGCGGACAGCTGCTGGGTCGCGGCCGAACGGGCGTTATGGAGCGCCACCATCTCGGAGGTATGAAACTGGTCCAACTCTTCCGGCCAGTCGCCACGGACACCTGCGATGTCGAGTGCCCGCAGGTCACGAAGGATTTCGGCGCCGTCGGCATAGCGGCTGGAGGGGCTTTTGCAAAGCATCTTGTGAACGATGCGGCAAAGACCAGGCGGAAGGTCCGCGCGGAGATTTTCCAGCGGTTCGGGCGTGTTCTGCAGATGTTGCACGGCGACGCTCAGCGTCGTATCGCCGGTAAAGGGAGGGCGGCCGGCCAGCATCTGGTAGCAGGTGACGCCGAACGAGTAGATATCCGAACGCGGGTCCAGCGGCTTGCCCTCCACCTGCTCGGGGCTCATGTACAACGGCGACCCCATCGTGAGGCCGACCTGGGTCAGTTGCAGCTGCTCCCTCCCCTGCGTGATCCGCGCCAGGCCGAAGTCGGCGACCTTCACCTCGCCGCTTGCCGACAGCATCAAGTTCTCCGGCTTGATGTCCCGATGCACAATCCCCCGCTCGGCCGCCTTCGCCAGGGCCACCGCCACCTGCCGCATGATGCCCACCGCCGTGGGGACGTCCAGGTTGCCCGACCGGGCCAGAACCTGGGCCAGGTTCTGACCCGGTACATATTCCTGAGCAATAAATGGCACGCCTGCGGCCTGGCCGACCTCGTAAATCTGCACGATGTTTCCGTGCACCAGAGCGGCGGCGGCACGGGCTTCCATTTCAAACCGCCGCACATGGGTCTGGTCGCTGACCAGTTCCGGTTTGAGCACCTTGAAGGCCACGCGCCGGCCGAGCGACTTTTGTTCGGCCAGGTAGACCTCGGCCATGGCACCCTGGCCTAACCGTCGCAGGAGGTGGTAATCGCCCACGACACGACCGGCCAGGTCGTCGCTTGCACTGCGGGCGGAGGGAGCCGGCGGGTTCATGGTTTTCGGTGGAGGTCGGGGGGTGAGGGAGTGATGGGGTGAGGGGGTGAGGGGGTGAGGGGGTGTGATCGCTGGCGGGGCGGGCCAAGGGTATTTTAGCCTGGCGTGGCGGGGAGGCCAAAAACGCACGGCAGCGGACACCCCGCCCAGGGTCGCGAAGGCCGGCCCGCTGCAGACCCGCTCACCCCCCTACCCCATCA
>WVZU01000131.1 GCA_011772275.1 Planctomycetales bacterium
TCGGCGGCCAATGTGATTGCCAGCCACGCGGTTTTGGAGGGCACCATCCGTTCGCAGGACGAAGACGTGCGCCGCCACCTGCAAGATGCCTTGCGCCGCATCAGCAATTCGGTTGGCCAGCTGCATGGTGCGACGGTCGAGGTCCTGATTCTGGAGGGGACCCCGCCGCTGGTGAACCATGATCTGCCCACTCAGATCGCTCGCGAGGCAGCCAGCCGGACCGTTGGTGTGGAGAAGGTCGAGCAGCTGACCACGACGAACATGGGTGGCGAGGATTTCAGCCATTACGTCCAGCGGGTACCGGGTTGCTATGTGCGGTTCGGTGCCCAGATCCCCGGCAAAGAGAACTATCCGGCCCATTCCAGCAAGTTTGACGTCAACGAACAGGCGCTGCCGGTCGGTGCGGCCTGGTTCCACCACGTCGCCCTGGCGGCCGGGCAGCGAATTGGCGATCAGAAAAATCCTTAGTTTCCTGGAATCCTTAGTTTCCTGGCAGGCATATCGATGGACAAGAACGATCGGGGCGATGTGACGCCTCAAGAGCAACAAGCGGGCGCTCGTATCCGCGACGCCCGGGAAGAAGACGTCGCCCAGATTCGTGACGTCTACCTGGCCACGTACGGCCAGGACTACGCCTATCCGCAGTTCTACGACCTCAGCCAGCTGAAGAAGCTGGTGTATTCGGACGACATCATCCTCCTGGTGGCAGAGGACTTGCAGACGGGTCGCATCCTGGGCACGGCCTCGGTCATCTTGGAAATCGGCGCCTTCGCCGACCTGGTGGCCGAATTTGGTCGCCTGGCGGTGCACCCGGATGTCCGCCGCCGCGGCATTGGCCGGCTGCTGATGGAGGGCCGCCTCCAGCGGGTCCAGGACCGTCTGGACCTGGGACTGGTCGACAACCGCATCTGCCATCCTTTTTCGCAAAAAATCTCCGCCGCTCAACATTTCGTACCGGTCGGCTGTCTGCCGCTGAAGCTGCGGTTGGCCGAGCGGGAGAGCGTGGTGATGTTTGTGAGGCATTTTGGCGATGCGGTTGCCCTGCGGCGGAACAACCCGCGGATCATTCCGGAGGCTTATGAACTGGCGAATCGAGCGTTGAGCGCTTGCGGGCTGAACCGTGACGCCATTGCGGACGACGCGGCGCCGTCGTATCCGCAAGATGATCAATTCGAGTTGGACCAGTTGACGACGGAGGGCTATGCGACCTTGCTGCGTTTCCAGCGTGGCCGCGTCCGGCATCGCGAGATTTTTGGCCCCCTGCGTCTGCATTACGGCCTTTTCAAACTGATGGCTCGACACTCCAACTACCTGATCGCTCGACAACACGGCGTGATCATCGGTGCCATCGGTTTCACGATCGACGAGGTGGAACGGGCGGTACGGGTGTTTGAATTGATCTCGACCAGCGAGCAGCCGGTGCATTTCCTGATCGACCAGCTGTTGAAAAGGTGCCGCGAGGAGTGGAATATCGAATATATCGAGGTGGACGTCAGTGCGTACGCGCCGCGCATGCAGCGCACGCTGCTGGAACTCCACTTCCTGCCGGCCGCCTACATCCCGGCGATGGTGTTTCACGAGGTCGAACGGCTGGACGCGTTGCGGATGGTCCGTCTGCTGGTCCCCTTCCCGCCCACGGAAGTGCACGTCATCGACTTGGCGCAACCGATCGTGGAGTGTGTGTTGCAAAGCTTTGTGGGACAGGCGCTGGAGCCGCGGATTGCCGACGCGGCGACGGCCGCGGTGGGCCTCTTTCAGGGGCTGACCAAGGAACAGGCGCGGCGCCTGGCACGGATCTGCGAGCTGGAAACGTTTGACCCCGGAAAAGAGATCCTCGTCGAAGGGCAGCACGACCAGAAGACGTACCTGGTGCTGGAGGGGGAAGCCACGGTCCACGTCCGCCAGGCCGCACAACCGGTCGGCTCGGTGGGCCCCGGCGAGTTCCTGGGAGAAATGGCGCTGCTGAGCGGCGTGCCGCATTCGGCCACGGTCACCGCACGCACACAGATCCACGTGGCCGTGATCCGCCAGGACGCTTTGAACCACCTGATCCGGCAGCGGCCGGATATCGGACTGGTCCTCTACCGAAACCTGGCCCTCGGCATGGGACAGAAACTGTCACGTGCCGATCATGCGGGCGATGGCGTCTGATTTGCCCAGCGCGATCAGGTTGTCGTTGGCCTGAATTGTCGTCGAACCGGAAGGTGGCAGAATCAGTTCGCCACCGGCACGGCGAATGCCGACGATCATCACCCCCAAGCGGCTGAAATCGGTCTCGGCCAACCGTTTACCAGACATCGCATCCCCCGCGGCCACATGGATCTCTGCCAAGTCCAGTTCGGCACCTTTGTGCGTGAAGATCTCAAAGAAGTCCTCGAGGTCCGGTTTCAGGAGCAGTTGAGCCATCTTGAGGCCGCCGGTGTGGTACAAGCTGATCACGCGATTCGCTCCGGCCTTTTCCAGCTTGGCAGCACTCATTTCGTCCGTGGCCCGCGAAATGATCTGCAGCTGGGGGGAGAGCAGCCGAGCGGAGAGGACGACGTACAGGTTGTCGGCGTCGCTGGTCAGTACGGCCGCCATGCCACGAGCCCGCTTGAGCCCCGCGTCGATCAGGCTGCGGTCGTCCGTCGCGTCGGCCTCGATCGCCACCCAACCCTGTTCCCGACAAGCATCGACGGCCCCTTCGTCCCGATCCATGACCACAAACTTGTAGTTTTTCTCGTGCAAGTGGCGGCAGACCGAACGCCCCATCCGCCCGGCACCACAAATAATGTAATGCCCCTCCATCGACTTCAACGTCATGTCCATCCTGCGTCTCCCTAACCAATCCCAGTGATCAAGCTCGGCGCGAACAATCAGCTCTCCGATCTGTACGATTCCGTAAAAAAATACCCCCATCCCGACGACCAGATAGACGATCACAAACGCGCGACCGCCGGTGGACAAAGGTTGCAGCTCGCTAAAACCGACGGTGCTAAGCGTAATCACCGACATGTACAGCGAATCGAAATAGCCCCAACCTTCGATCCAGTGAAACCCCAGCATGCCAAGGATCGGCAACAGGGCCAGCACCACTGCGATATGGACAATTCGATTCACGATTTCAGGACAAGCACCGGGCAGGGGGCCAGCCGAATGACACGCTCAGCAACCGAACCCAGCAGCAGATGTTTCAGCCCGGTTCTCCCGTGCGAGGGCAACACAATCAGCTCGACGCCCAGCTTCTTGGCAGACTCAGCAATCTCCGTCCCCGGATCGCCAAAAGCCACTGCAAAGTGAATGCCGCGATACTTTTCCTCAGAAAACTGTTCGTCCAACACCTTCTGCACATGCTCTTGACGCGATTCGTCGCTGACCGACTCCCACACAACCCCCAGCTCGGTCGCACCCAACACGGGTAACACGTGGATCACGTGCACGTGAGAAGCGTCGGAGACCAGTTGCAACGCCGTCTCGATCGCCCCGATGGAAAATTCCGAAAAATCAAACGGCACCAGCACCTTGTCCTTCTGCAACCAGCTCATGGCTTGACCTCCGATCTCAGCGACAAACGGGGCCCCAGGGCCGCCTTGCCGTCCACGCCGGCCATCCGAATACCGCGTACATATTTGTGACATTTGATACACTTCATCGTCACGTCCATGTAGGCCAGCGTCGCCCCGTCCAGATTCTTTTCCTTGGCCGCGGCCACGATCGCATGAGCCGCTCGACGAAACTCCAAACTGTACTGCACGTAATCCTCGGTTTGAAAAACACGCCAGGCACTCTCCTGGCTCAACATCGCCAGCTGTTGAGCATGTTTGGCGACACGGTCCAGGTCTTCCAGCACCAGGCCCTCCAGCAACTTCTGCGAATGCTGCAGCTTGACCTGCATGAACGCTCGTAATTCCTCAGGAGATTCCGCTCGCCCCGCGGAGGCGATAAACATCAGACACATACCAAAAACGGTCGCCATGATCACGGATGGTCGCATCGAGAAGGGCCCTTTCCATGGGGTTGGTTTCGGCTAGCGCAAAGCAGCGGCGGCCAATCGGCCAAGCCACCCGGCAGAAGCGACCCACAGCCACCCAGACCCACCCCCCCCCGNNCCCCCCCCCCGCCAGAACCGCTGGCCGTGAAAGGCGTGTCCCGCACGCGGCGACTTTGAGCGCTTTGCACCACCCACTCAATTCAATCGAACTGGCTTCGTTTAATTTACCGGCCTAAGTTTAATCCAAGCGAAATTGTCCCCGAAGCGGAAATCCTAGTCCTCTCTGCTGCAGGGCACCAGCCACCGGGATGAGCCCAACCGACGCTCGCCGGACCGTCCCCCGCTGGCCGCGGCCCCCCAGGACCGCCGGACCATGCCGGAGTTCTTTATCGAGTTTGCAAGTTCGGTGCCAAGCAATCGGCATCGGTTATAATTACTT
>WVZU01000258.1:0-152 GCA_011772275.1 Planctomycetales bacterium
GACGGGGGCGGGGAGGGCGAAGATGCGGCCGCCAGTTGTTCGCTGCCCAGCAGCTGAGGGACCAGCAGACCGACCATGTGCGGGGCGGTGGGGGCCGGCTGGGGGTCCGCACCGGTCCGGATGACCAGGATCCGCGCCGCCCTCCGCAGTTC
>WVZU01000258.1:292-10857 GCA_011772275.1 Planctomycetales bacterium
TGCGCTGGGCAGCGCGAATCGCTGACCGGCGGATGTCCAGATGACCGCGTGCATGACGGGAAAGGCTCCCCAGGCCAGGTTACGACTTCAGCGTGAACAGGGCGATGGCGGATTTCAAGGAGTCGATGGCCGTCTTCAGGTCGTCGGCCGCTCGTGCGTATTCGGTGATCGCTTCGGCGTTCTGGGCCGCGTGCGCCGTCAGCTCGCTCATCGACTGGCTGATCTGATCGGCTCCCTGAGCCTGGCTTTGCATGCTCTCGTTGACCTGGTCGTACTTTTCCGCGTTGGCGCTGACCTGCTCGATAATCTGCGTCATCTGCTGGCTGATCTGGGCCACGTCCTGGACGCTGCGGCGGACGTGATCCGTAAAGCGGTCCATTTCCATCACGCCGGCCGACACGGCCGATTGCATTTGCGCGACCATCTGCTCAATATCCAGCGTGGCCGTTGCCGTCTGATCGGCCAGGCGGCGGATTTCGCGCGCCACGACCAGGAAGCCGACCCCGTACTCGCCCGCTTTTTCCGCCTCGATCGCCGCGTTGACCGACAGCAGGTTTGTCTGGTCGGCCACCTTGGTGATGGTGGTCACGATGCCCGTGATGTTGGAGGCCTTTTCATTGATCACCGACAGCTTTTCCCCGATGGAGCCGGTGGCGTCGTCCAGTTCGCGGATGTTGGCCTCCATCCCTTGCAGGCCGGTGCGGCCCGAGGTGGCGACGGCGGCCGTCTCGGTGGCCACCTGATGCACCTCGCCCATCGTACTGACCAGTTCGGCCGTGGTCGCCGAAATCTGCTTGACCGCGGCAGCGATCTGGTTGGAGGAGGCGCCGAACGAACTGGCAGTTGCCTCTTGCTGGCGGCTGGTGGCCGACAGCTCGGTCGCCGTCGAATTCAAAGCAATACTGGCTTGTTTGACCTGCCCCACCAGCTTGTTCAGGTTTTCGGTCATGGTCCCAATGGCCTGCAGGAGGGTCCCGGTTTCGTCCCGACAATCGGCGGTTTCGATTTGGGTCGAAAGGTCCCCGGCAGCGACTCGTTCGGCGGCCTGCACGGCCGCCCCAATCCGGCTCGCCAACCGGACGGTCATGAAGATCAGCAGCCCGACGATCAGGATCAGCCCTGTGGTGACTCCGGCCACGTGCCTTTTCATCTGGGACCAGATCGGTCCCAACACCAGACTCTCGGGTTGGCGGGCCACCACCATCCAGTTTCCCGTGGGGACGGTGGCCGCCGCATAGTAGTAACGCTGGCCGTCTCGGGGACTGACGGCCAGCAGGGGTTGGCCATCCTGGCGGCGGCGGATCAGTCGCTGGAACAGGTCGGCCGCCTCGACCTCCTTGACGTTGCGGGTCTTCAGCGTATCCGGATCGTCTTGGTTGGTATTTTCCCGATCGGTGGTGGCGGCGATGAAGTTGCCCTGGGAACTGACCAGGAAGATTTCCACCCCTGCCGATTTGGCCGTTTTCCGCAGGCGAGCTTCGATGTCGGCCAGGGCAAAATCGACGCCGGCCACGCCGCGGAACTTGCCATCGATCACGATGGGGAACACCTGTTCGGTGATCATTTTTTCCTGATAGACATACGGTTCGGTGACTTTCGCCGCCGCCTTGCCCGTCTTTTCGAACTCTTTCCGGACGCCGTCGTAGTAGGAGTTGGTCTCCATGTCGACCAGCTGCTCCAGCTCGATCTTCCGCCTGCTATCGGGGACGACAAACCAGTAGGGAATAAAGCGCCCCTGGGGATCCATGGCGGCGGCGGGCAACTTGCCCAGAGATTCCGCATCCTGGCCATCCGCATTTGGTTCGTAGCCGAAGTATGCGCCGGTAATCCCCTGGAACCGTTCTAAAACCCTGCGGGCGAAGTCCAGCGATGCGGCCCGGTCGCCGAACATCCCGGCCACCTGGGCCTCGGCCATCCGCTGCGCCGTCATCACGGCGCTGCTGTTGTTATCCTCTACCTGGAGGGCCACCAGTTGTGCCCTTAACTGCAACTGTTTTTCCGCCGCCTCTCTTAGATTCTTAAATTCCGCCCGCCCGGCCAGGGTCACCGAGATGGCAAAGATCAATACCGTAGGCAGCACCACGTACAGCAACATGCGACCCAGAATGCGATGACGAAGTTGGTAAAGCAGTGGAGACATGATCCTAAGCACCCTGTCGCTGGGCTGATCAAAAAAATCGAGTTGGGCATGCCAGCCTTCTCATCCTAGTTCAGCCCGCTGGTGATCACAAGAAAATGTTGTTGGCCGCGGGATGTGCGGTGGCCCCTTCGCTGGCCACCCATTCCCGCCCCCGCCAGGCCGTTGGCCTCCTGAAAAAGGGAGGCTGCTGGTCAGAAATAGCGGTTCGCCGGGGTCCGCGGGCCGCGCGGCCGATGAGGCGGGTCCCGGATGCCGGATCCCATGGCCCTACCGGCCTGATGGCTGCGGAATTTGGCCGGGATGCATCCGCCAGATGTGTGTGGCATAATATGTCCGCAACATCGGGAAACCGCCTGTCTATGTTTTTGCCCATGTTTTTGCTTACGTTTTTTCCGGGGGAAGACCATTGTCTCGTCTCATGTCTCAAAAAAATCGTGACGTGCTGGTCGTCTACGTGAACGAGCCGAAATTGTTGGACGAACGGGTGATTGGGGAGACGGCGGAGGAGCTGTTGAAGCTGGTCGAGCGGGCGGAGAAACGGATGCTGCTGGTCAATTTTCAGCACGTCCGTTTCATGAGCTCGGCAATGTTGGGAAAGTTGGTCTCGCTGTACAAGAACTGCCAAAAGCAGAAAGTGAATTTGAAGTTTTCCAACGTGCAGAAGGAGATCGCCGAAATCTTCAAAATTACCGGGATGGACAAGATCTTCAAAATTTATGGCGACGAGAACCAGGCCCTGCTGGCCTTCGAAAAAGACGGCTGGGGAATTTAGTCTGGATATGTCCACCCGCCACCCCCAGGACCCGGACCGTCACCCTCTTTTTGTGAGCGGTCCCGGCGCGCCGGGACTAGCCGCCGGTATGTTTGCGTGACGGGCATCTTCGAAGACCAGGAGGAAGGGGNNGATACCCGTGTGGCAAGCGCGATTGACTCGGTCACGGTGGCGAAAAAGACTCCCGACCCCGTCAAGGTGGCCGCCGCATCCGTGCGGTCTCGTCGCGGGTCCCACAGCGCCTCTGCTGCCAGCGACGTGGATGGGTTACACTGGAGGGCATGTGGGTTGCTGTATTTAGAGAGCGGAGGTGGAGCCGGCGGCTAACGCTGGTGGCGGTGGCCTTTCTGCTGGGGTGCCTGCAGCGGTCGGCGGGCGCTGACGAGAGCTCGCTGGAGATGGTGCCGTCGGACACGTCCAGCCCACGAGCGACGTTGCAGAGTTTTATTGAAGCGTGCAACGAATTGCATCGCGTGACCCAGGAGGATCGCTTTTTTGATCGCACCTCGTCCACCCACAAACCGCTCGCCAGGCGGATCCTGGATTGCCTTGATCTGAGCCAGTTTGCTGAATACGAGCGGGAGGAGGCGGGTTCGGAGGCGGCAGTCTGTATCAAAGAAATTCTGGATCGCGTGGCGATTCCGGCTTGGGAGGAAATCCCCGACAAAAAGCAGGTCGAGGCGGCGGCGGGGGGCCCGTTGCGGCGATGGAGGATTCCCGGCACACGACTGACGATTGCCCGTGTCGAAGAAGGGCCGCAGCGGCATGAGTATCTGTTCACGTCCGGGACGGTGGGACGAGCGGTCCAGTACTATCGAGACATCGCGTCGCTGCCCTATCGCACCAGCGGGCCCGCGGTGTCCCAGGGGTTCTATGTGTGGTACGTTTCCGCGCCCGGACATCCAGTGGCCGCCGCCCTCGTCGATGCCCTTCCTCACTGGGCGACGAAACGGGTGCTCGACCAAGCAGTGTGGAAGTGGCTGGGCCTGTCGATCGCCCTGCTGCTGGCCCTCTTGGCCCTGGGCGCGTGTTACCGGCTGCACCTCCGGCTGGTCCGTCAGTATCGCGACCGGGCACTACTTCGCTACTGCCTCACCATCGGACTGCCCATCCTGGCCGCGCTGGTCCCGCTCGCCCTGCGGAACGTCGCCTTCGATTATCTGACGTTGCGTGGCACGTGGCTGTCCGCGGTCAGTTTTCTAAGCTACCTGGCGACCTTGCTGGCGTCCCTGGTGGTCGTGTTTGCCTTGGGGAACCGGATTGCGGCGATCATTATCGCCTCGCCCCAGATCAACCCGGAAGGGTTGGACGCGCAGTTCATCCGCATCGTGACGCGATTGCTCAGCATTGTCGCAGGAGTGATCGTCTTTCTGGAAGGTGGGCAGTACCTGGGCATTCCCGTGACCACCCTGCTGGCCAGCGCCGGAGTTGGTGGCCTGGCCGTCGCTTTGGCCGCACAAGACACCGTCAAGAATCTGTTCGGAACTATTATGCTGCTCAGCGACAAACCGTTTCGTGTCGGTGAACGGATCGTGTTTGGAAAGTACGATGGCGTGGTGGAGGACATTGGTCTGCGTTCGACACGAATTCGCCTGCTGACCGGGCACCAGGCGACGATTCCCAATGACGAGCTGGCGAGGACCGACATTGAAAATGTAGGCCGACGTCCCCATATCCGGCGGATTGCCGATATCCAGATTCCGCTCGACACGCCCCAGGCCAAGGTCCAGCAAGCCATCAAGATCGTGCGGGCCGCCCTGGAGGATCACGAAGGCCTGCATGCCGATTTTCCTCCGCGGGTCTATTTCAACGAATTTCAGCCCACCGGTTTCAATATCCGCCTCGTCTACTGGTACCATCCGCCCAGGTACTGGGACTTCCTGGCCTTCAGTGAAAAGTTGAATCTGGCCATTTGTCGCGCGTTCGAGGAGGAGGGCGTGCCGTTCTCGCTGCCGACGCGGATCCGCTACACCTCTCCCACCGGCGAAGAAAGGCCCCTGGAAATGAAGCTGGTCGACGAGCGGAAGGGTGAAGAGTGAAGAGTGAAGAGTGAAGGGTGAAGGGAGGTGCAATCAGGACGGTGCAATCAGGACATGGGTGGCGCTTTTGGTTCAGGACATAGGTAGCGCTTTGGTTTTAGTTAGGGTTTTGGAAGTTAAAGGATTTCCCCCTGGCCAGGGGGAAATCGGAAATCCGAATTAGAAACCACAACAAATTCCCAGCACCCATCACGCAAACCCCCGCCGGCTCGTCCTGACTCTTTGCGACCTACTGTTCGAATTTGTGTTTCATGCCAAAGTGCTAAAGCGCAAAGGAAACATTCGTGCTTGCGTGTGAGCGGTTTCGGCGCGCCGGGCCCGCTCAGAAAACCAACGGGGCCATCCTTTTGCGGGGTCCGCCGTGGCAAACCGCCACGTGCAGAGGGCCGGAGTCTGGCTCTTTTTTCGGTCACGAATCGATTGCACTGACGAACGACCATTCCCGAAAAAGGTGTCTGCCCCCCTTGGGGCCGCGCCTGGGGGAACGCTACTCTCCCACCAGCGCCACCCGCAGGTCCATGACGTTGGTGTGCGTGGGGCCCGTTTTCAGCAGGCCACCGGCCTGCTGGAAAAACGAATACGAGTCGTTGATGGCCAGGTAGCTGGCCATTTGAAGGTTTTGTTGGCGAGCGCTGAGCAGGATATCTGCGTCGGCCCAGGCGCCGGCGGCGTCGGTGGGGCCGTCTTCACCGTCCGTGCCGCCGGACAGCAGCACGATCCGCTGCAGGCCGTCGTCTTGCAGGTCCTGCAACGCGGCCAGGACCAGCTGCTGGTTCCGACCCCCCTTCCGCGGCTGGTCGGTCTTGGCCAGGTGGACAACCGGTTCGCCGCCGCTGAGCAGGCAGATGGGTCGCACGGCCTGCGGGTCGTCTCGCAGGCTGCGGCATCGTTCGGCCAGCTGGCGACCTTCCGCGTTGGCCTCGCCGCGGTTGTCCGAACCCAGCGAGAGGACCTGGTAACCCCGCCGGCCCGCTTCTGCCGCCGCGGCGGCTAGGGCCGTGGCGTTGCGACCGATGACGTGATTGAAAACGTTGTCGGGAAACGGGGGAACCGCTTCGTTACGCTGAGCGGCGGCTGCGAGAAAATCGAGCACCTTTGGGGGGACATCCGGCGGGGCCGCGGCATATTTTTTCAGCACGGCGAGGGCCTCCTGGTCGGTTGTCCGATCGGGATAGGTGGGTCCCGACGCGATCATGTCCA
This sequence comes from Planctomycetales bacterium, assembly GCA_011772275.1. Classification (GTDB taxonomy): domain Bacteria; phylum Planctomycetota; class Planctomycetia; order Pirellulales; family UBA7805; genus CS4-C045. Next base: position 6,444 of record WVZU01000258.1, read on the forward strand.
GCGGATCGCCGACGATGTCGGAGATGATCAGGGCGATCAGCTGTCCGGCTTGCGAACAGCGGGCCAGACCGCCGCCCTTCAGGCGAGACAATCGTTTGCGGACCGTGTTCAGCTCCTCAATCGTGGCCCCCCGGTGCATCAGGAACCGCGTGACCGCCTGCTTGTCTTCCAGCGTCAGCGGGGGCCGGGGGGCAGGCAGCAGGGCGCTTCCCCCACCCGAAATCAGGACCAGGCACAGGTCGTCGGCGGTCAAGGCACCGACCAGCTGCAGAATCCGCTCGGCTCCCTCCACGCCTGCCGCGGTCGGTTCGTTGACTCCGGCCGGCCGCGCGGCGTGCAGCCGAATTTTGGCTAATGGGCGGAGGCAATCGGCCGGCACGTTGACCTGGCCGCCGACCTTTTCCCGCACAAGGTCCGCTCCCAACGACTGTTCGACCCCTGCCGCCATGCCCGCCCCCGCTTTGCCGGCCCCCACCACTGCAATCCGCCGCAGACGCAAGGCGTGCAGGCAGTGTCCGCAGATCGTCAGCTGATCGCCCTGGCGGTGGATCACGTTGCGGACCAGCCGTTCCGAACGGACGGCCTCCAGGCCCGCTTGCCAGATCGCGCGGGCGTCGTCGCGTAGCTGTGCGGCGTTTTTCATGTGGCTGCTGCCCTGCAGGCGTTGGGCTGCCGACTCGAGGCACGCTGCTGGCGTTTAGACCAGCCAGGCGATGTCCTGTGCCGCCAGCTCGTAACGTGGATTTTCTACCGGTCGGCCACTGAGCAAATCGCGGCGGACGTGCCACTCAACGAGTTTTTTCAGCTCCAAGGTGACCGGTTTTTCGCCAAAGTTGGTCAGCACCAGTACCTGCTGATCACCGTCCAGGCTGCGGCGCGTCAGCGCGACCACCGACCGATCATCCGTGCTCAAGATGGTTTGATCGGCATCGGGGTGAAACGCAGGTTGAGCGATTCGGACGGCCAGCATATGGCGATAACCGTCCAGGATCTTCCGCTGGACCGAGTCGCCGTCGGCCAGAATTTGCCGCAACTGGTCGCTCTCAAATTTACGTCGGTTGATGGCCCGGTTGTGACCGGTGCCCTGCACACCTTTTGTGTCGTTTTTGGTTCCCACGAGGCTGTGAAAGTAAACGCCCGGCACGCCGCGGAGGGCCAGCATCAGGCCCTGGGAGGCGAGAAACTTCCGCGCGTGGTGGTCCGGAGACAGTCCGGCGGGCGTGTCGAGTGCCGAGACGTAGGTAATGTTCAGTTCGTAGGGGCTCTCCGTTCCGTCGGGGTTGGTTCGCATGCTGACCAGGCCGCCACGCCGGCGCATACCCTCGATCAGGTTGTCCAGCCGTGGCCCAGATACCAGCCCTTCCAGGGGACGAACCCCAATCCCATCATGCGAAGCGGTGAAATTGAAATAGGTCATGCCGGGGCCAGGGAATTCCAGATCGGCCAGCCAGGCGCTCAAAGGGCTGGCGTCCCCAGTCAAAAACGCATCCAGCAACAAGGGCGCCAGGCTGAACTGGTAGACGGCATGCGCCTCGTCGCCATCGCCGAAGTAGCTGACATTTTCTGCGTGCGGCACATTCGTTTCCGTCAGCAAAATCGTCCCTGGCGCAAGATCGTCCACCAGATCACGCATCAGCTTGACCACCGCGTGCGTCTCTGGCAGGTGCATGCAAGGGGTTCCTATTTGCTTCCAAAGAAAACCGATGGCGTCCAGGCGAATGATCGTGGCCCCGTGCTGCACGTACAACAGCAAGATGTCCAGCACCTCCAGCAACAGTTCCGGACAGGCAAAGTTCAAGTCGACCTGGTCCGCACTGAATGTGGTCCACACGTGCCTCGTGCCGCGATTGGTTTCGTAAGGGGTCAGCAGCGGCGTGCTGCGGGGACGCGTGACGGCCGAAAGATCCGTGGCGGGATCGACCGCCAGGAAATAATCCGCATACGGCCGCTCGCCCCTCAAGTACCGCTGGAACCAGTCGTTGTGCTGCGAGCAGTGGTTGACGACAAAGTCAAACGCCAGGCCAAACGACTTGCCCAGCCGATCGACATCGGACCAGTCGCCCACCGCAGGACTCACTCGACGGTAGTCGATCACCGCGAAACCGTCGTCGGACGAATAGGGAAAAAACGGCAAGATATGGATGCCGCTGATCACGCGGTCCAGCGCGTAATCCAGGAGGAACTGCCGCTGGGATTCGAGGGCCGCCTGGCCGGCCGCGCGGACTTGGTCACCGTAGGTGATCAGCACGACGCTCTGCTGATCCCACAGGGGACGGGCCGCTCGACAGCGAAGGGCCGCGTAGCGGTCGGCCAGCTGGTCGATACGCCGCAAGATGCCGTCGGCCTGGTTGCCGTACAGAAAACGCAGTTTGTCCAGCATCCGCCAGCGAAACGGCTCAGTGACCGGCATGCGACAAGTTACCCTCGCGTTTCCTGGTCCTGGAATCCGCGATCCCGCCGGTCAGCGGCTGGCTGTCCCGTCTGGCGACCGATGCGGGCCGGCCGCCGACCCGGGCCATGGTGAGCAGCGGAATATTGNNCCGGGCCATGGTGAGCAGCGGCATGTTGCAGGGGACGTTGCCTGCCAAGCAAGCCCTGGGAGAGCCGGCGGACGTGATGAAAACAATGCAATTTTGGTTTGCCATCTTCCGTGGGTCAACCGGTGATATGCACCGCGTACCTATCCGCCGCGGCCGCCAGGCGCCGGAAAGGTACCCCTGTCGGTCGGGCGTCAGGCGACCTGGGAAGGTCGCGTCACTTCCTGGGGCGGTTCCGATCCCAGCAGGATCGCTACCCAGCCCAGATCGGGGCTGTTCTCTAACACAATCTTCACGATCATCGTGAGGGGGACGCTGAGGATCATGCCGATCGGGCCCAACACCCAGCCCCAGAAGATCAAGGAGGCAAACACGACCAGCGTCGAAAGGCCCAGCCGCTGTCCCATCATCCGCGGCTCCAGGATATTCCNNCAGGATATTCCCCACGATGGCATTGATCACCAGGTATCCCACCGCCGTGGCGATCGCCGACCCCAGGCCGTATTGAATGAACGCCAGCACGATCGCCGGCAGGGCGGCAATCACGGAACCCACGTTGGGGACGAAGTTGAACAAGAAAGCCAACATGCCCCACAGAAGGGGATAATCGACACCCAGGACGCTGAGCCAGATCGTCACCAGGACACCGGTCAACAGGCTGACGGCCGTCTTGATGGCGATGTATCTGCGGATTTGCGTCTGAATGTGTTCCAGCCGCGATTCGTCCCGGTGCTCACCATGTGCCAGCCAGGCGATTTTCGCCTCGAACGTGGGGGCCTCCAGCAACAAGAAGGCGAACGCCAGCAAGATCACCACCATGTTGCTCATCAACGAACCCAGCGATCCCATCAGCGTGCCAAATAATTGAATGGCGCGTCGACTATCAAAGCTTTCGTGATCAAACAATTTCGTCGGTTTCAGGCCCATCGATACCAGCCACCCCTTCAACTGCTGCTTGGTGCCGTCCAGGCTGGCCGCGTAGTCCGGCAACCGGCTGGAGATGTCGCTGACCGACGAGCCGCTGACCAAGACAAACGACATGGCCATGACGACGACCACGCAGATCACAAGGCACAGCGCCAACGCGGGGGGAAGGCCCTTCTGCTGCAACCACTTGAAGGGAGGCAAGCAGAGGATGGCCAAGAAGATGGCCACGAAAAATGGCACGAACACCGACGCCGAAGCCCGCAGCCCGGCCGCCACAATGACCACCGCCGCAGCACCGCCCAACAACCGTAACCCGCTCAATCGATCTCTGGCATTCGTCATATTTCTGGCTCCTCTGCAAAAAGGGAACGTGTCCAGTTGGCGGACCGGCCTTCGCCCCTGGGGCAAGATCGCGCGGGGCGGCCAGCCGGGATAAGCAAAAGATTGTGCAGGCATTGCCCCCTCGGGACTAGCCCTTTCTGAGGCCTGAATTCTGAGGCCTGAAATTTCGCCCCCTCCGCTGTCGCGAAAGTCGCCAGGGCTTTCGGCGGGGCTGGAATGGCCGAGATTCGTGGCCCGTTTTCGCTCTGTACAAATTGGTTCTTCCGCAGAATCTGTGGGTGGATTGCTGTTTCCCAAGGGTGGCCACAGCAACGGTCGGTTTGCCTGGGAAAGAAGTCTGAGCAGCGGCTATTTGCGGGTCGGTGAAGTGGATCCGCGAAAGAGTGGCGGTGAAGAATGCGATGAAAATGTACCCTTAACCGCGACGCTTAATCGGATACCCTTAACCGACCGCCCGAACCGCTCTTTACAGGCCCGACCATCTGGCTGCCAAAAAACTCCGCCCATTTCTGGCAGGCATTTCAATGGACCAATTCTTTTCTATTTGTCAGTCGCATCTTGCCTATAGATTCTGGCAAGGAGGCTAAACTAAATCGACTTGGCCACCT
>WVZU01000328.1 GCA_011772275.1 Planctomycetales bacterium
ATCAGGTGGCCTGACGTAAGACCCCCGACCAGCGTTGTCAGCGGATCTCGCCACCCGCACGATTCGTCCCGACAGAGCAAGGCAAAGCGAAAGTTGAATCCCGTGCGTGGGATAGGGCAGCGCCGCCGGTAGCGGCGGGACTGCCCCTTGCCATGACGCGTGACGACCGGCCGCCGACGGCCGCCCCACCGCTGGCCGACCTGGCTGATCGGCTGGGGCGGCATCGCGACTTCGCCGACTTGTTGACCGCGCTGCAACCCGGCGCGAGCGGCACGTTGGACGGGGTCTGGGGGTCGGCCTGCGCGCTGGTGGCGGCCGCGATCGGTTCGGCGGCGGCGGGCCCGCTGGTCGTGGTCTGCCCGGAGGCGGGTCAGGTCGACGATTTTGCCGCCGAGTTTTCGCTGTTCAGCACCAAAACGGTCGCCACGTTTCCTGCCTGGGAATCCGATCCGGGCGAGCGGGTGGTGCACGACGAGGTATTTGGGCAGCGGCTGCGGGTGTTGAAATGGCTGGCAAGCGGGCAGGCTCAGCAGGGAGACCAGCGGCCGGAGGTCGTAGTGACCAGCATTCAGAGCCTGCTGCAGCCGGTCAGCGACCAGGGTGCGCTGCAGGCAGCCACCCGCAGCCTGCAGGTGGGCCAGCAGGTCGACGTCGACCCGCTGATCGGATGGCTGGTGCAGAGTGGGTTGCACCGGACGAGTGCCGTCCAGTTGCCGGGCGAAGTGGCCGCGCGGGGTGGCATCCTCGACATCTTTGCCCCGGACTGGTTCGCCCCGGTCAGGATCGAACTGTGCGGCGACCACCTGGAATCGATCCGCCGCTTTGACGTGGCGACTCAGCGAAGCACGGCTCAGCTGGACGCCGTCCAGCTCACGGTCCTGGAGGCCGACCGGCCCGCCTCCAGCCACCTGGCCGATTATCTGCCGGGGAACGCCTGGTGGCTGCTGCTGGAACCGGCTCGTCAACGCGAGGAGGCGGGCCACTACCTGCAGCGGACCGAAAAGCCGCAAGATCATTTCAGCCAGGCCGCGGTGATGCAACGGATCGGTCGCTTTGCCACCCTGACGGCCGAGGCGGTGGCGACGGCGCGGTCGGACTTTAGCTGTTCGCTGCCGATCCAGTCGGTGGAGCGGTTTAGCGGCGAGATGAGCCGGGTGCGGGACGAGCTGGACGGGCTGGGTTTGCAGAGCCAGATTCACGTGGTCTGCCTGACGGCGGCCGAGGTCGAGCGGGTGGGTGAGATTCTGGGGGATGCGGCGGCGGCCCGCGAGGGGCGGATGGAACTGCACGTGGGCCGCTTGAAGACCGGTTTTCGCATCCTCGCGCCCGACGTGGTGGTCATCAGCGGCGGTGAACTTTTCCTGCGGGAGGAGATCCATCGGCCCAGTCATCGTCGCCTGGGTCGCGCGATCGACAGCTTTACCGAGCTGCGGCGGGGGGACCTGGTCGTCCACCTGGCTCATGGCATCGGCCGCTACCGCGGCACGGAGGTCCTGGAACGCGAAAACCTGGTGGAAGAGCACCTGGTGGTCGAGTTTGCCGAGGGGACGAAGATCTTTGTACCGGCATCCAAGATCGGGCTGGTCCAAAAATACGTCGGGGGCCGCAAGGGCCGGCCGCGGCTGGCCAAGATCGGCGGCAAGCGGTGGGCGCAACAGAAGAGAGCGGCCGAGCGGTCGGTGACCGACCTGGCGGCCGAGATGTTGCAGCTGCAGGCCTCGCGTCAATCCCGGCCCGGCATCCGCTTTCCGCTGGACAGCCACTGGCAGCGCGAATTCGACGCCTCGTTTCCCTACCACGAGACGCCCGACCAGCTGGCCGCGATGGCGGCGATCAAGCAGGACATGTGCCAGGCCCGCCCGATGGACCGCCTCCTGTGCGGCGACGTCGGCTTCGGCAAGACGGAACTGGCGGTGCGGGCCGCGTTCAAAGCGGTCGACAGCGGCTACCAGGTGGCCGTGCTGGTACCGACCACCATCCTGGCCGAACAACACCTGCGGACGTTCCAGGGCCGCATGGCCGAATTTCCCATCGAAATCGCCGTGCTCAGCCGCTTCTGCACCCGCAAGCAGCAGACCCAGACCATCCAGCGGCTGGCCACAGGACAGATCGATATTGTCATCGGCACCCATCGACTGGCTCAACGTGATGTCCAGTTCGAAAACTTGGGTCTGGTGGTGATCGACGAAGAGCAGCGGTTTGGGGTGGAGATCAAGGAACGGCTGAAGCAGCTGAGGCAAACGGTGGACGTGCTGACGATGACCGCCACCCCGATCCCCCGCACCTTGCATCTTTCGCTGGTCGGCGCTCGGGACATCTCCAACCTGGCCGTGGCGCCCGAAGACCGGCTGGCGATCGAGACCCGCGTCACGCGCTTCCAGCCCGAACTGATTCGCCACGCGATATTGCGCGAGTTGAATCGCAACGGCCAGATATTTTTCGTCCACAACCGGGTGCAAGACATTCAAAACGTCGCGGCTCACCTGCGCCAGATCGTACCCGAGGCCAGCATCGATGTCGGCCACGGCCAGATGCCGGAATCCCAGCTGGAACAGGTCATGACCGACTTTGTGGCGGGTCGCTTCGACGTCCTGCTGGCGACGACCATTGTGGAAAGCGGGCTGGATATACCCAACGCCAACACGATTTTCATCGACGACGCCGACCGGTACGGCCTGGCCGACCTGCACCAATTGCGGGGGCGGGTGGGACGTTACAAGCATCGGGCATACTGTTATCTGCTGGTGGACCAGCACAAGCATCTTTCCCCCACGGCCGCTCGACGCCTGCGGGCCATCGAAGAGTTCAGCGACATGGGTGCTGGCTTTGCGATTTCCATGCGGGACCTGGAGATTCGCGGAGCGGGCAATATTTTGGGGACCCAGCAAAGCGGTCACATCGCGGCGGTGGGTTACGAGTACTATTGCCAGCTATTGGAGAACGTGATTCGCCAGCAGCGACGCCAGCCGGCGATCCAGCAGCTGTTGGACGTGGATATCGACCTGCCGGGCGAGGCCCATTTCCCGGACGATTACATAGCGGACATGCGGCTGAAATTGGACCTCTACCGGCGGCTGGCGCGGGTGACGACCGATGGCGATCTTGAGCAGTTACGGGCCGAGCTAGCGGACCGATTCGGGCCGCCGCCGGCGGTGGCCGAGCGGATGCTGGCGCTGGCCGGCCTGCGGATCGACGCGGCCGTGTGGGCCGTGCACGCCATCACCAAAGAGCGGCAGTTTGCGGTGCTGACCTACACGGATCGGGCCCGTATCCGCCAGCTGGCCCAGTCCAGCGGCGGGGTGCTGCGGATCGTGGATGACCAAGCGGCCTATCTGCCGTTGGCCAGCGGGCGGGACGATCCGGACCAGATCATCCAGCAAGTCAAATCGCTGTTGCAGGGCTAAATCGGCCCTGTCTATACTCCGCGGCCACTCCGGCACAGCCCAAGGGCGGGCGGTCCCCCCTCCGTTGCGCGACCGCCGGGACCTTTTCTGGAGAGCCACGGACCTGGGTGGGTCCCAGGCCTTTTTCCCAACCGCCCCCAGGGGGATGCGGTGACGATGATCAGCAAAACGATCCGCGGCCTGACGGTAACGGCCCTGCTGGGGTGCAGCGGTCCGGCGCCGCTTGCTGCGCAGGGACCGCTGGCCCACGACCTGCCGGGGGTCGCTCGACCCGGTCCGGCCGGTTTTCCAGCCGGCTTACCGACGTCCTGGTCGACCCCCGCCCTGCCGCCAGCGGCCGCCCCGCCAACGCCGCAGCTGGTCGAAGCCGCTCAAATCATCGCGCGGGTCGGCGACGAAATCATTCAGGCCGGCGACATCACGGCCAGCGTCGACGCGTTGATGGAGGAAAACCGCGATCGGATCCCTGCCGAACACTGGGATCAGCAACGCCAGGTCTTGATTCAACAATCGCTCAAACGGGCCATCGAAACGAAACTGGTGTTTGTCGACGCCTTGCGGACGATCCCTCCCGAAGCGTTTCCCAACGTGGAAGAACAGGTCAACCAGCAGTTCCACAAGGAATACGTCAAAATTCTGATGGAATCCCTGAAGGTGGGTTCCCTGGCCGAATTGGAGACGAAATTAAGCGCCAACGGTTCCTCGATCGAGCGGCAGAGGCAGAATTTCCTGGAACGCAGCCTGGCCGCTCAATGGGTGCGGCAAAACACCAAGGACGACCAGCCGATCGGCCACGATGAAATGGTTCGGCACTATCAGGAGCACACGAAGGACTACGAGCATCCGGCCAGGGTGAAATGGCAGCAGCTGACGGTCTATGTCAGCGGCCATCCCGACAAAGAGTCTGCTTATCAAAAAATCGTCACGATGGGCAACGAGATCCTGATCGAAAAGGCGGACTTCGCCGAGGTTGCCAGACGTCAGTCGGAAGGAGCGACGGCCCCGCAGGGTGGCCAGCGCGACTGGACGACCCGCGGTGCCTTGAAATCGAAGTTGTTGGACGAGGCCCTTTTTTCGTTGCCGGTCGGCCGGCTGAGCCCTATTTTGGAAGAGAAGGACGCTTTTCACATTGTGCGTGTTTTGCAGCGCGAACCGGCTGGCCGTACCTCATTTCGCGACGCCCAAATCGAGATCCGCGGGAAGATCAAAAACGAGCGGCGGGAGGCGGCCCGCCAGGCGTATTTCGAGCGGTTGCGGAAGGAGATTCGCGTCTGGACGATCTTTGACGATCCGGTGGCCAGTCGCGAGGCGTTTTCCTCGACGTCGGCGGGGCGCTGATCTGCCGGTTGGCCAACTTTTTCGCAGGTCCCCGCCCCCAAATCGCAAGTCGGCTGGCGAAAATCCCCGCTGCTCGGCCGCCCGTGGGACCGGACGGGCTGGCGGCCGCGGCCCGACCATGTTTCCTTTTCGCCCCGATCTGCCCCGCCGCCTGGGACCCAGCGGCCCTGAGAAACCGCCTATTTCCCCAGGGCGGCTTGTCATCCAGCGGTGGCGAATTGAGAAACGCGGGTCAACTCGTTAAATTGCTTAGCGGGCGGGCGTTCTCTGACGGGCAAGGACCTGGCAGCAGGGGCCCGGTCGGGAGCGGGCGGGCTTGAGCGGGCTGGCCGGACAGCGGTGCGAAGCCGTTTCCGACGCGAACAGTGGTGGACCCACCTGGAAGAACGAGCCCAACGAGGCACTAACCTGCGGGAGCGACTTGATGAGCGAGACGGCCAGGCTACAGCTTGGAGATCAGCATATCGACTTGGCGGTGATCACCGGGACGGAAAACGAACGGGCCCTGGACATCAGCCAGCTGCGAAACACCACCGGCTTGATCACGCTGGACGAGGGCTACGTGAACACGGGTTCGACGTCCAGTGCGATCACCTACTTGGACGGCGAGAAGGGGATTTTGCGTTACCGTGGCTATGCCATTGAGGAGATTGCCGAGCACTGCGATTTTGTTGAGACCAGTTATCTGCTGATGTACGGCGAACTTCCCAACGCTGAGCAGTTGCACGATTTTCGCATGTCTTTGCGACGGCATACGATGCTGCACGAGGACATCAAGAGTTTTTACAGCGGTTTCCCCCGCGATGCTCATCCGATGGCCAGTTTAAGCGCCGTGGTCAGCGCCTTATCGACCTTTTACCAGGATTCGCTCGACCCCCGCGACCCGCGCCAGGTGGAGATCTCTACGCACCGCTTGATGGCCAAGCTGCCGACGATTGCGGCCTTCAGCCACAAGAAGTCGATTGGCCAGCCGTTTTTTTATCCGCGTAACGACCTGACATACTGCGAAAACTTTTTGAACATGATGTTCGCCGTACCGACCGAACCGCATGAGATCGACCCCGATTTCGTCGACGCCGTCAATCTCTTGCTGATCGTCCACGCGGACCACGAGCAAAACTGCAGCACGTCCACGGTGCGGATGGTGGGTTCGTCGGATGCGAACCTGTTTGCATCGATCGCGGCTGGGATTTGTGCGTTGTGGGGTCCGCTGCATGGTGGAGCGAACCAGGCCTGTGTGGAGATGCTGGAACAGATCATTGCCGACGGCGGTGACATCGGCAAGTATGTCGACATGGCCAAGGACAAGAACAGCGGTTTTCGTCTGATGGGTTTCGGTCATCGCGTTTACAAGAATTACGACCCGCGGGCCCGCATTATCAAGGGCGTATGTGACCGGCTGCTGGCGAAAATGCAACGCGTGGATCCGTTGTTTGACGTCGCCAAGGAACTGGAAGAGGTGGCGCTGAAAGATCCTTATTTTGTTGAGCGGAAGTTGTACCCCAATGTCGACTTCTATTCCGGCGTCGTCTACCGGGCCCTGGGGATTCCGGTACCGATGTTTACCGTGTTGTTCGCCATGGGACGGCTGCCCGGCTGGATCGCTCACTGGCTGGAAATGCACTCTTCGCCCAACAAACGCATCCACCGGCCACGCCAGGTCTACACCGGGTCGAGGACTCGAAAATTTATCCCTGTGGAAAAACGCGCCTGATTGCGGGAGGCGGGTGTTTTCGGCGCACCCCGCATCTCGCACCTCTCTTATGCCACGTATTCTGATCGTTGACGATTCGGCCGCGGACCGGGGGCTGGTGGGCAGCATTCTGAAGGATCTCCCCCACCTGGAACTGGATTACGCCAACGATGGAAAGGTGGCCCTGGAGAAAATCAACCAGTCGATCCCCGACCTGGTGCTGACCGACCTGGTCATGCCTCATCTGAATGGACTGGAACTGGTCAAGGCGGTCCGCCAGCTGGATGCGGCGATCCCGGTCGTGCTGATGACCTCCAAGGGCAGCGCCAAGATTGCGACCGACGCCCTGGTGGCCGGGGCTGCCAGTTACGTGCCCAAGAGCGAGTTGGTGAACAGTCTGACCGAGACGGTCGACCACGTGCTGGCAATCTCGGCTCCTGTCCGGGGCCACAACCGGCTGATGGAGTCTCTTACTCGTCGTCGCGTCGTGTTCGAACTGCCCAACAGTTCGACGCATATTGCTTCGCTGATCAGCTTTGTTCAGGACCAGGTGGCCTACCTGGGCCTTTGCGACGAATCGGAACGCATTCGTTTGGGCGTGGCGTTGGAAGAAGCCCTCTCCAACGCGATGTATCACGGCAACCTGGAGGCGGATTCCTGCCTGAAAGAACACGATGCGGCCGCCTTCGACCGCCTGGTCCAACAGCGGCGGCGGGAGGCGCCGTACTGCGAACGCAGGATTTTGGTTGAGATTAGCATGAGCAGCGAGGAGGCGGTGGTTGTCATCCGGGACCAGGGCCCTGGTTTCGATCCGAGCTCGTTGCCCGATCCCACCGATCCGGAAAACCTGGACCGGCTTTGTGGCCGGGGAGTGTTGTTGATGCGAACGTTCATGGACGACGTCCAATTCAGTGCCCGCGGCAACGAGGTGACGATGATCAAGCGTCGCCAGGCCAGCGAGCCAGCGGCCGCTTCCTGACGCGGCCGGCAGGCAGGCCTGGCCGGGGCAGCGGCCCCGGCCGCGACCCGCCAGATGGGCTCGGCGGCGGCATCTGCCGGGCGGCCGTTCGCCCAGTCCAGCCGCCCCGGCGGAGGTTCTGCAAGGACGTTTGATGGCCGCATCCCTTGGAGTATAATGCACAGATAGAGTGCGTTTTCCGGACAGCAGAAGAGGCCAGCACGAATCGTTCGCCGCCCCGACGCGATGGCGCGGGTAGATGATGTTACGTCCGGAAAAGCTTGACTTCCGAGTCTGGAAAGCGACCGTCGGGTCGTGGGGCCCGTTGAATGCGGTCTTCAAGCGCTTTGACAAGAACACGGCAGACGTTCTTCGGCGGAAGACCAGTGGCCTGCTGAATCATCTGGTCGAGCAGAAGCCCGATTTCGACGTTGCGAGGCTGATTGTCAAGACGTTGCCGGTTGCCGCCGAGCAGATGTCGGCCAAACAATACGAGGAGACGCTGGAACTGGTCGCTCGACTGGAAAGTTCCGGCTTCAACACGACGCATCTGTTGAACAAGGCCCTGCCCGCCTTGGGGAATTGCTGCACGGCGGGGGATTCGTTTTCCACCAACTTGGGCTACTTGGAAGGGCTGATCGGCCACATGCGCAGCCATGACATGGACGCCGGCAAACCTTTGATGGTGGCGGTGCAGGCGGCCACCAAAGGACTGGACTCTCGCCAACTTGGCAACAGCATCCTCTTCTGTTCGCGCCTGGCCAAAACGGGAGTCGATCCGACGGACACTTTGCGGTTCGGCCTGCCGGCCGCGGCGACCGCTTTGAACAGCCAGCAGTTTCGGCTGGCCCTCTCGCTGGCCACCCACGCCGCTCAACGCCACCTCAACGTCACCGACCTTTTGGAAAAGCAGCTGCCTTCGGTGGCCCATGCTGTTTCGCCTGAGCAGTTAACCGCCGGTTTCCGCCTGGCATTGAAGCTTGAAGAGCACGAAGTCTTTATCACGGACTTCTTTAAAACGGGGCTGGTCGCACTGGTCGAGATCGGCGAAGCCAGGGAGATACTCACTCGCAATCTCGACTTGATTGCCGAACGGCTGATCTCGCTGAAAAAGGACGGCATCGAGCTGAATTTGCCGTTGACGGCCATGACCAGCGGCTGCGAACATCAGGACGATTTTCCCGCCACCTTGGAGGCTTTGTGCCGTTTTGCTCGGCAGGTCAGCCAACACAACGTGTCGCCGGTCAGTTTGATGCAACACGGCTTTCCCGTGGGCGTGAGCCATACGCCGGCAACGTTCAGGGCGGCCTTGAACAATCTGGTCACGGTGGTCGTCCGCTTGCGGGGTGCCAAGATAGACGAGCACCTGTTGCAGTTCATCATCGAATACGGCATGGACCGTGTGGCCAAAGTCAGCCAGACCGAAGCAATTTTCCGCGACAACCTGGTTCTCCTGCTGAAATCGTTCCGCCAACTGATTTTCAGCCAGATCGACGCCAAGAGACATCAAAAGGCCCTGCAGACCATACGCGATTCGCCTGACGTTTATGTGAACGTGGTCGAATCGCTGAAAGGTGCCGTCCAGTTGCGGGGCGGGCTGGCTTGCATTTACGAACTGGCGACGCATGCGGAGTTCGACTGGCGGCGGATGTCGGTCAAGCGGGTGGTCGAACTGTCGTCCCAGATGGCGGACGCGCTGCAGGCGGGACATACGGTCCGCGTTGGATACGATCCAAAGGACGGTCCGCAACTGCGGGTGACCCCCTGCCAGCAAGTTTCGACTGAGGCCCCCCCCGCATCAGCCCCCCCGCTCGCTCAACAAGCGGTTCGACCTAATCCGTGACCTCGTGCCGCGGCTGAAGGATTTGGTAGATTTGTTCGGCGAGGGTCGAGCAAATCGTGTCGGAATTTTCCGGAGGGGGCAGCCGGCGCAAGGAGGCGAAACAGCGTTCCACGTTTTTTCGTCCAGCGGCCTGGATGGCGGTGACGATGCCGGGTGGGGAAGGTTCGGCTTCCAAGCGGACCTGCCCGCGTCTGGCGTGGGCTCGGTCGGCCACCACGTCGACATACAAGAGGGCTCGATCGAGCACGACCCAGGGAAAATTCGGGTTTTTCATCGGTCCGATCTTCAGCAGCTGTCCTCCCAGGGGAAACCCTTGAATTTTGACTTCGGGCAGTTTTGTCGCCGCATACCAGCTGGCGGCGCCACCGGTCGCCCCGCCGATTAGCGTGCCGAAGGGAAAGGAAACGGCTGCCGAAGCGGCATCGACCATGCCGCCGGCGACCGCGCCAGCCGCGGCACCGGCGGCTGTCAGCTGTTTACGGCTCAGCCCCAGCCGATTCCAGCTGTCGACGTCAAACAGGTCTTCGCCGGCAATCTCCAATGGGTGTTCGGCGACCTCCAGCTGGTGGTGCAGAAAGATCCCTTTCAGCCGATGGTGTCCGGCACGTTCGCGGCGCCGCAACTGGTCATAATATTTTTCCGCGAGGGCCTGCTGGTAAGCGGCCGGATCGGCATCGGTCGCCAATCGCTTTGCATCGACGCGCGTCATCATCTCCACCAGCATCTCGGAAATCACTTCGGCCGCCTCGCGAAGGTTCGCCAGCCGATCTGCGCGCAAGCTCTCAATCGCCCGCTGCAGAGGTTCACGCGTCGCCTCGCTGATCTCGCGCAGCATCTTCAACAGCCGCAAGCGCTGCTGGAAATCGGCTTGATGCGCGTTGAAGGGGCGGACGATATTGAAGAACTGGTCCAGCATCGCCTGCCAGGCGGTGGAGTAATCTTCGCTGCCGGTGGAATTGATGAGGGCCACGCGGGGTTGAGCGGTCCAGCGGAGGATTTCCATTTCTGCTTCGTATTTCGGGCTGGGCGGCTTCGAGCCGTCGACAACATACAGAATGGCGGCCCCGTCCAGGATTGGCCGCAGCAGCTCGCACTCCTGCCCAAACTCGCCCCTCCCCTGGTGCTCTGCCACAAACTCCGCCACCACCTCCCGCCGCTGGGCCATCGATCGCTCCCGTTCCTGCAGCCACGTCAGCACCTGCCGCGGCCGCTCGAATCCGGGCGTATCCACCAGCGTGTACAGTGTCTGCCCGCCCACGCGCATGGGATATGCGCGGCAATGTCGAGTCGTGCCTGGCATCGCGTCGATCCGTACCGAATCGTCGGCGGCCAGCGTCGATACGATACTGGACTTGCCGCGATTGACATGGCCGACCACGACGAACACGGGGGACTTCATCCATGACCCTCCCCTGCCAGCGACGCGGGGTCGGTGGCTCGCTCTTCAACCAGGGGTTGGACGGCCAGCCAGGGATCCCCCAGGTTGGCCAGGCAGCGTCGCCAGATTTCCAGATCCTGGCCGGTGGGCGTCACCGCCGCGCCTTGCTGGTCGCGGTGGAACAGCAGCACGACAATCAGGACGCCCTCGCCCAGCTGCTTGCGCATGTGGGTCAGGAAGTCCAGGTATTCCGCCACGGGCGGCTCCCATGCTTCGACCACCAGGAGGACTTGCCCGCCTGGGGCGATCGCGGGCAGGGCGTCGAGGGCCTGCCGGTCCTGTGCCTGGTCCAGCTGGCCGACCAGATACAACTGCCCGACGCCGGCAGCCCCACGATGTTGCAGAATCTGTTCCAGCTGCGGCCGCGGCAGCTCGACTCCCGCCCACTGCACAACCGTCAGCGGCCCGCTTTCCAGTTCGACAGCGCCCTGCTTTAACTCTGCACGTCCCCCCTCCGCCTCTGCTTCCTCTTGGCCCGTCAGCGCCTGCATTTCCACCAGGGGGCGATGTAGCCTTTCGATCAGCTTGAGCACGTCGTGATGTTCCCAGCGGACGTGGCGCAAGGCATAGCGGACCCTTGCATCGGCGATCAGCCAGGTCAGCAGCCGGGGCAGGAGCCCGTAGCACAGGAGGGAGGCCAGCAAAAACGGCCACCACGCCGCCCAGACGCTGATCGGCACGCGGCGAAAATCCCGCTCTGCAAGTTTCGAATAACGCGTCTTTTCGACCTGGTGCAGCGTCGGGATCCCCGGCTCCCAAGCCGACCACGGGCCGCCGATAATCGTGGCCATCTGATGCAGAGCCGCCGGCTGCAACATCGTGCTCCGCCAGCCAAACGTTGGATCGTTGCCGTAGGAAATTGCCACAAAGGCCACGATCGCGCCCACGTTGAAGGTGACGGCAAAGGTCTGGGTCAAGCGGACCAGCAGCCAGAGCCGCAAGGGACCGTACAGCCAATCCAGCCGCCGCGCTTCGCCGCGTGCCAGGTCCATCACCTGGCGATAATCGCGGGAGACTCGATTGGCCAGCCACAACAAGACGGCGGGGGGGATCCGCCCCATCCCGCGTAACAACATCTGCACGGCCGAACCGCCCGGCAGCACGGCCAACCAGCTGGCGGGCATCACGGCCACCAGCCACAGCAGCAACAGCACGACCTGCAGGCCGACCAGCGCGGACCAGAAGAAAATCACGTTTACCGGACGCTGCGTGTCGTACGCCAGCCAGGGGACGACTGCGGCGATACCGAACAGCAGCCCCAACATGCCTAAAAGCAACCCGATCAGCTCAAGATAACGCTCAGCCTTCTGACCCGTTGTCTCGCTGCCGGCATATTCACTACGCCTCAGTTGATCCAGCCAGGCGGCCAGCAAGCTGAGTCCCTCCAACCGATCCGCGCCGATCTTTGCACCGATCTGTCCGTCGCGCCGCCGCAGCTGCTCGATATCGGTCGTCTGGTCACGGCGGAGCTGCAGTTCCAGATCAATCAGGTCGGCGATCTGCAGCCACCGACGCCTGCCAAGTTTTGCTGCCATGTCGGCCTGCTGGCTCTCTGCGGGACTTCCGCGACAACTTCCACCGGTGAAGGGCGAACGGGGGTCCGCAAACAAACGTCTTTCAGGGCATCCTTCCCGCCGCACCCCAGATGCTTAAGGCCTCATTCTGCCGATCCACACCTGGCCTGGCGCGGTTCACCCGGGTGGGCGGGCTGGTTTGTCCCGTCGCACTGGGACGAAATTCCGCCCGCGGCACCCCACTGGCCAGGGTGCTGTCGATCTTGTGGCTGCCCAGCGACCGCGGGAAAGACGATTCTTCCTGATCCGCGTCAAAATTCGCGGCCGCTTCAGCGGACCGGCGGATCGACGTCCCCGCAATCTTGCGGACCCTCCACCCACGATCCGTATCTTTCACTTTGTGCGGGCGACGCCAGACCGTCAAGGTAGGGACGAGGGCCCCGGAACGAAGTGATCCTGCGGACGATACCTGCGGGTCATTTTCAGCTCGCCCGCCCCTTGGGGGACAAGCAACCATGGCCTGCCATTGCCGTTGCGATTCGATCGGCGGATCATCGGTCTTCCCTGCGACGGCCGCGTGAAACACCGATTTCGCCTGGCCGCCATCGACCGCCAGGACCCATTGCGCGTCGGCTGCCCGACCGATTTGCCGGGCCCCATCTACCCGGGCCCCATCTGTTCGTGCCCTATCCACCCGACCTGCGGGCGGTCGTCGGGCCCGACGGTTTGGCCTTGCCAGCCGTTGCCCGGTTTCCTGAACCATGCCTGGTCCCGGCGCGGCGCGTTTTCTGTGGATCCCGGCCGCGGTACCGGCCGACAACTTTGCAGCTGCGCCGTCGGTACTGGTGGTGCGTCGCGGCACCCGTTTGGGCCCGCCAACGGTTCGTTGACATGCCGACGGGGCATCCGCTTCGATTTTTTTACTGGCCGGGCGGCTTGCTTTGTCTTTTGTTTGTGGGGCTCCTGGAAGTCGACATCGACAGGCGCCGCCGGCTGGTTGCCGAGCCGCTGGCAAGGTAAAGTGGATTCACGAGTTTGCTGGACACGGTTTCTGCCACGCTTTGGCAGGCGCTGGGGCAGCGACCGAAAAAAAACGGGCATTGAGCAAGAGGTCTGGCGGGACGTCCCGGCGAGAGTCGTTGTTGGAAGGCCGGCCGCGGCGGTGCGATCCGCGGGGCCATTCCGCTCCCGCAGGGGCGGTGCGGTCAGGAGCCCCAACCATGAAGTGCAGTTGCTGGATCTCTACCCGACCCTGCCGGACCTGGCCGGCCTGCAACCCGATCCGCAACACGAGGGCCACTCCCTGGTCCCTCTGCTCTCCCTGGTCCCTCTGCTGAAAAACGCTCAGGCCGACTGGCCTCACGTGGCCCGCAGCAGCTTCGGGCCGGGCAATGTGGGAATCGTTGCGGAAGACTTCCGTTACATCCGGTACCAAGACGGATCGGAAGAGCTCTACAACCGGCAGGCCGATCCTCACCAATGGCACAATCTGGTGGACCAGCCGGACAGCCAGCAAACCCTGGCCGAACATCGGGCCTGGCTTCCGGCCGATTATCATCCCGTGCTGGAAACCGGTTCCACCGGGCACAAGGCCTACGAGGCGGCGGAGGCGAACCGCCGCTGATCCTTGGACTGCTGCGTTGCCTTATGCTACCGTCCCCGTTAACAAGCCGCGGATCAGCAGCCGCTGCCGGGCATCGACGGCAAAACGGGGCTGCCTGAGCAAACCAAGATGTCCCTTCGGTGAATTCCGAGGGCGCCGGTTCTGTCGACTCCCGCCCCAGGTGCTGGATATCCCCTGGGGCGTATGGGTGAGCAAGCAGCGTTAGAGAAGAATTTTTTGTGGCGGACACGCCCGCGGCGCTCCCGCCATGGCGGGCGCGCTGCTCTCCCACCCCGGTCATGTTACAATTACGCGCTGGCAGGCCGGGGCAGGGCCATCCAGGGGAAGGCGGGTTGTGCACGTGCGGGAAAAGTACCGCAGGAGTTTTTCATGAAAAAGCTGTGGCGCTTGGCAATCGCCCTTTTCCTGGCCGGCGCGCTGGCCCCCGTCGCCGAAGCAGAGACCCCCTCTGACTGGATCTCGCTGTTTGACGGCAGGTCGCTGGATGGGTGGAGGGCGAGTGAAAACGAGGGCAGCTGGCGGATCCAGGAGGGGGCCATCGTCGCCAAGGGCCCCCGCAGCCACCTGTTCTACGTCGGCCCGAACGCCCCGTTTGAAAACTTTCACTTCAAGTGCGAAGTCATGACCCGGCCCGGCAGCAATTCGGGAATCTACTTCCACACCAGGTTCCAGGACGCAGGCTGGCCAAGGTTTGGCTACGAAGCGCAGGTGAACAACACGGGCAGAGACCCCAAGCGGACCGGCAGCCTGTACGGGGTCGTGGATGTCAGCGAAGCAGCGGCCGAGGACAACCAGTGGTTCCGTGAAGAAGTGATCGTCCAGGGCAAGCGGATCCAGATCATCGTCAACGGCAAGACGTTGGTTGACTTTACTGAGCTGCCCGACCGCAAACCGGGCAAAACTTTCACCCGCATCCTCAGCCAAGGAACCTTTGCTCTGCAGGCCCATGATGCAGGCAGTGAAGTGCACTACCGTAACATTCAGGTCAAAAAGCTACCCTAAGCCGGCGCGGATCCGGGTCCGTGTTGATAAAGCTTGTTCGGCAGGATTCCCCCATGATGGAATTTGATACGGTTTTGGTTCCTGTCGATTTCTCGGAGGCGTCCGAACAGGCGTACGATCGCGCGCTGGAACTGGTTACAGGATCCAATCCCTTGGTCGTGCTCCTGCATGTCCTGGACCCCGGCCTGGCCGACTTTTCCCAGCTACACGGTTTCGGGTCGGCCGAAGAAACCATGCGGATCATGCGGCAGAACGCCGAGAACAAATTGCTGGATTACCAGCAGCGGAAACCAAGCGGCGTGGATGTGCAGACGCTGTTATGCGAAGGCGTGCCTTTTCTAGAGATCGTTAAAAAAGCGGACGAATTGCAGGTGCATGCGATCGTGATGGGCAAGGTGGGGACGCGAGGGCAGGTAGAACGGATGCTGTTCGGATCGACGGCCGAACGGGTGATCCGCGCCAGCACCCGTCCCGTGCTCGTGCTGCCCTGGCATCCAGGCCGCTAAGTTGACGACTCTGGAACAGGGTCCCGTCATCGCCAACGGCCGCCATCGGCTGTCGCGGCACGGCAGCGGGCAGCTGAAGACCGCCGGGCCAGTGGGGCTGGGGAAATGTCTCCAGCGTAACGGATACACCGAAGGACCCGCCGGGCCAGTCTCCTAAAAGTCCCAGGACCGCGTGGGGCAGAGGCCCTGCCAGCTTGACCCAAACCATGCCTGGCTGCCCCATCGCCCTGCCAGGGATCTTGAAACGGGAAATCCAGAGCCACCCCCGCCGGGCTGGCTGTGTGTCCACGGTCGATTGGCAAGGAGCGAAAACAGGCCCCAAGTTTCGGTACTTCCTGCCAGCGGCGAAAATCTTGGCGACTTTCGCTACGGCGGGAAGGGGGTCGGGCGGGGTGAAATGTTGGGCCTGAGAAAGGACGGGGCAGGGATTTGTCACCAACCTTTTGGCGAGCGACGATAAGTCTTTGCCTGGNNTGCCTGGTAGCGGAAGACGAGACGATTTGACCTCCGGCGTTGGATCCTCCCTTGATCCTCCCACGGCGCCGTCGGACGCGGCCCGACGAAGATCTGGCCAGCGGGCTGCCGATGGCTGATCCGCCATGAGGGCAAAGCGGTCGTAAGAAATAGCGGTTTCCTTCGCCGAGCGCTTTGTCAGCAGAAACGATTGGGGTTACCATGTGAGCTGACAAGGCTGGCCGCCTTGCTTTTGTGTCGGTCAATCCGACCATCGCCTCGTGCGGAACCCGGAACTCATGCTTTGACAAACCGCTGGCCCCCTTTCGCGAGCGAGAAAAGAAAGATGGGCAATCGTTGGGCGGGTATTCCTTCAAGTTCCAAAACCCGCGTTACCACCATCCCGGTTCAACCTGACCGATGACCACTGCCAAACGTCCGTCCACCGCCGGCAGCATCCCGTCTGGCCATTCGATGGCCAACGACGAGGTGGCGAATTATTTGGACGAAATCGCCGGTTTGTTGGAAGCGCAGGGCGCGAACGCTTTTCGCATCCGAGCGTATCGCACCGCGGCCGCCAACCTTCGCCAGCTGGCTCGGCCGGTTCAAGAAATTTTGGACGACGAGGGCCTTGCCGGTCTGCGGCGGTTGCCTGGCATCGGCCGTTCCCTGGCCCATGCGATTGCCCAACTGCTGCACGCCGGCCACCTGGCTCTGCTGGACCGGCTCCGCGGCGACGATGTCGCGGAAAGACTTTTTGCGACCGTTCCCAACATTGGGCCGGGCATGGCGCGGCGGATTCACGAGCAGTTGGGGATTGAAAATCTGGCGGAACTGGAGGTGGCAGCCCACGACGGCCGCCTGGCGACGGTGCCGGGGATGGGCCAGAAGCGTCTGCGCGGGGTCCGCGAGTCGCTGGCGGGTCGCTTCCGCCGGCAGCCGGTCGCGCCCACCCCAACCCGTGGGACAGTGGCCGAGCAGCCACCGGTGGCCCAGCTGCTGGAGATCGACCGTCAGTACCGGCACCTGGTCGAACTCGATCGCCTGCCCAGGATCGCCCCGCGCCGCTTCAACCCGACCGGCCAGGCCTGGTTGCCGATCCTGCATACTCAAAGGGGCGATCGTCACTACACGGCACTATTCTCCAACACGGCCCGCGCGCACGAACTGGGAATGACCCACGATTGGGTGGTCATCTATCGCGACGACCATGATGGCCACGGGCAATGGACGGTGATTACGTCAGCTTACGGCTCGTTGAGCGGCCGGCGGATCGTCCGCGGCCGCGAAGACGATTGCCGGCGGTATTACGAACAACACGAGCCAGACCATGCATGAAATCACGGTCGAGACGCTGGACCACCGTCCCGTCGGTCAGCAACAGTTTGAATATGTCGAGCGGAAGGGGTTGGGGCACCCCGATTCGATCTGCGATGCCGTGATGGAATCCGTATCGGTTGCCCTGGGACAGGCCTATCGCCAGTCCGCCGGGCACCTGCTGCACTACAACCTGGACAAGGGTCTGCTGGTCGCCGGTGAAACGTCTCCCGCCCTGGGTGGCGGCCTGGTCAACGCGCCGATGCGGTTTGTGTTCGGCGACCGGGCCACGCGGGAGTACCAAAATGGGACGATCCCGGTGGACGAGATCATCGAAAGCACCGCTCGACAGTGGTTTACCGACCACCTGCGCTTTGTCGAACCGGACCAGCATCTGATTTTTCAAAACGAAATCAAATCCGGCTCCCCAGAACTCGTCGACATTTTCGCTCGCCACAAAATCGTGGCCAACGACACTTCGGCGGCTGTG
>WVZU01000213.1 GCA_011772275.1 Planctomycetales bacterium
TGAGCGGTCTGAAAAACCCGAGGAGCCGTCGGCGGGGCGCTGGTCGGGGGCGATGTCCTGGACGTACCGAGGTTCTGCCGTAGCGGTTTGTGATGGCGGATGGGGTGAGCGTTGATAGGTTATGTACCTCTTTGAAAATCCCGTGTTGCAGCGCGAGTTGCTGGCCAACCTGCGGATGCACCGCGCGTTCCTGCTGCTGCTGGTCTACCAGGCCCTGCTGGGCGGCGTGGTCTGGCTGACCTGGCCCGACTTTCGCCAAGTTGATATGACCTCTGCGGTGGTCGCCAAAGAGCGCGTCGATTTCTTCTTTCTGGGGCAATACCTGCTGGCATCCCTGATGGCGCCCAGCTTTGCCGCGGGGGCGATTACCGGCGAAAAAGAACGCAAGACCTACGAAAGCCTGCTGGCCAGTCCCTTGGGACCGGGAGCGATCATCCTGGGAAAACTGCTGGGCTCGCTGTGCCACCTGGGCATCTTGATCGTCTGCTCGTTGCCCATCGTGATGCTGTGCGTGCCCCTGGGGGGCGTGTCGCTGTACGAGGTCCTGGCCGCTTACCTGGCCCTCATCGCGTCGGTCACCTGTTTTGGCATGATCAGTGTCGCTTGCAGCAGCTATTTCCAGCGGACGGTGGCGGCCCTGACCGTCTCGTACCTGATCATCCTCCCGCTGGCCTTGACCGGCGCTTTGCTGTGGTGGTCGCTCTCCAATCTGGGGGAGTTCCGCCTGCTGGCATCCGTGTCGGTCCTGCCGCTGATCATCGGGTTGATCGTGTTTGTCGTCTTTTTCTGGACCGCGCGGCGGCTGATGTATCCTCCCGATGTGGGCAGCGAAGGAAAGGAAGTGGTGGACATCGAACAGGAGATGGCCCAGGCCGTGGGGTTGGTCATTCAAAGCGACCAGTTTCCCGACAAACTGTTTGCGCCGGCCAAGCGGAATGACTTGATGCCGGACGGTATGAATCCGGTCTACGATAAGGAGATGCGCAGCGAACTCTTCAGCCAGGGTACCCTGATGCTGCGAATCGTGATCCAGGTCAGCATGTTCCTGGCCATTCCGTTGATGGCCTGGTTCTTTTATATCGATCCGCAGCAGGCTCCCTGGTACATCAGCTATGTGCTGTTTTTTGTGATGCTGGTCGGACCGGTATTTTCCGCCGATCGCGTGACCGGTGAACGCGAGCGGCAGACGTTGGAGCTGCTGTTGACCACCAACATCACGCCCTGGCAGATCGTGTGGGGCAAGCTGTTTTCCGGATTGCGTGTGGCGACCGTGCTGACGCTGTTTCTGGCCTGGCCCATCGTGCTGGCCTGCGTGTTGGTACCCGATTATTGGAAGAATCTTCCCACCATGCTGGCTTACGTCGTGATCATCACCTTGGCCTGTGTGACAACTTCGGCAGCGGCCCTGTTCTGTTCGGTCATCTTTCGCAAAACCTCCGTCAGCGTGACCGTCGCCTACCTGGTCATGCTGGCCCTCTTCACCCTGCCACCGGCCGTCAAGTATTTCGTGGACCGGGTGGCCGAACGGCGGGCGCAAACGGTAGCTGGGAAAACTTCGTCACCGGAAGACCTCCAGCAGGTCATCCGCGCCCGGTCTGCCAAACGGGTGGCTCGGGCCGTCTTTTACGGGAACCTGACCAGCCCCTTTTC
>WVZU01000390.1 GCA_011772275.1 Planctomycetales bacterium
CGAGTTCAGCCCGGATAGATGCGGGTGCGCGGGGGGGAGAGTAGTCCTTCGGCAAACCACGGTCAAGCCATATCATGCGCAAAATGCTTGCTGGATATGCCGAATTTGCCTGGCCACATCTAACCCGCGACTCCCGCGCCCGCCACTCGCGCCCGCCTGCCGTGCCCTCCGCGGCAGGGACCGGTACCGAACGACCCTTGCCGAACGACCATGGCCCAGCGACCGTTGCCGGGCAGGCACTGCTGGCACGGGTACCAGCCGGCGTGCGGTTCCGGATTGGCTGCCCCGCGGGGGTCTTCCGCGCCGCGGTACTGAGACACCCTGTCCTGAAGCTGACGACAGGGTTGGCCGCGGTCGCGACATCGGCTTTTTGCTTAAGCTTTTGCCACATAAGGGGCTAAGCGATATAATTGCTGCCGGCCCGCTTGTTGCAACCCGCCTGCGTCTGAGGTCAGGCGTGACACTTCGGGTTTCATCGGTGTGGTGAGAGTCGCCAAGAGTTGCGTCGACAGAGGGATTGCCGCGAATCTGGGCGCGTTTCCGCTACCTGAAGATTGAGCGTTGACGGACCAGCACGACGTTGCTGCCTGGGGTCAGGCAGGTTCCCGGTTGGTCAAAGATTCACACGGGGGGGCGGTGCGATGCGTTTTCGTTTCACCTGCGTTGTTCTTGCGCTAAGCTTTTTCTGCGGGCCCGCATGGTCTCAAGGGGTGGGCGAGGCACCGCGGCAGCAGCTGCCTGCCCCCGCCCTGCCGCCGGTGCCAGCAGCCCAGTCCCATCTGCCGACCGGACCGCCGGGTCTTGGCGGTCCGCAGGATGAGGGGGCCCAGGGCGACGGCCAGCACCTCCTCCGCGGCCCGATTCACGAGGCATTTGCCGAACGGGTGGAACGCAATCCCCAGCCGTCCCCGCTGGTCACCCGCCGGCCACCCGAGCCGATCCAGGAGATTCCGCCGGCGATCAAACCGCCGGGCAGCGACGTCCAGTGGATTCCCGGCTATTGGGCCTGGGACGACGAACGGGAAGATTTTGTGTGGGTCAGCGGCGTGTGGCGCAAGGTCCCGCCCGGTCGCCGCTGGCAGCCGGGTTACTGGACCGAGGTCGAAGGTGGCTCGCGCTGGATTTCCGGGACCTGGGCACCGGCGGATGTCGACGAACTTGCCCAGGTGCCACCACCACCCCAGAACCTGGACGAGGGGCCCAGCAGTCCGGCGCCGTCGCACGACAGCATCTGGATTCCCGGATGCTGGAACTACCAGGATGGCCATTACCTCTGGCGGCCGGGGTTCTGGTCGACCGGCTACGATGACTGGGTCTGGGTGCCGGAACGGCATCTGTGGACGTCGGGCGGCTACGTGCACTGCGGCGGCTACTGGGACTACCCGCTGACCTATCGGGGTTATTTGTTTGCACCCTATGCCTTCTACCGGCCTGCTTATGGCTTTGGCGGCTACTGGTTTACTCCGCGCGTCCTGCTGCGCATCAGCAACGTGTTCGCTCATCTTTGGGTGCGGCCCCCCTACCACCACTATTTTTTCGGAAACTACTACCCCGACCGCTACCGCAAGTCGGGTTACCATCCCTGGCACGACTATCACCGGCGGCACTACAGCCCGTTGTTAGCGCATTACGACTCGTACCACCGCCGCCACGGCATCGACTACCGGCACCACCGCAGCGCTTGGCACGACAAGCACGTCCGGCGGCCCGATTGGCGACCGCACTCTGTGTACGTCGACCCGCCAGGAAACTTCCCCGCGGATGGCCAACCTGGGCCTGCAGCGGACGCACGTGATCCTGGGTCGGATCGTCGATGGAGCCGGCTTGACGACGCCCCCCTCTCCCACGCTCGGCACCGGCTGGACCAGCATCCGCATGACGGTCGGCAAAACATGGCCACGGGTGTGGACCAGCTGGCGAAACCGGAGATCCGCCAACGTGACCAGGGTGTGCGTCAAGCGGTGTTTTTGCAGGAACCGCAGCGGCGAGCCATCGGTAGGGCGCGGCAGCAGGAGGTACAGCGTCTGGCCGAGCGGCGGAAAGAGCAAATGCAGGCTCGCCTGGCCAACGGCCCCCGAACTGTGCAACAAGCCGGTACGCGTCGAACCCTGAAGCCGGCGGTGCGGAATTCCGGACAACCCGACGATGCCCTCCAGCCGCTCGGCCAGCCAGCTACGGCCCCCGGATCTTCACGACGGGCAGACCTCGTCCCGCCGCGTGGCCGGATAGATAACGAGGCACGGCAGTCGGCCCATCCTCATCGCAAATCGTCGCCAACCACGCGACCAGGGCGGGACGATGGTCGCCCAGTCTGGTCGCTTCCGCGGTCCAACGGCGGTCGCCTGGTCACCCCCCCGCGCGACCGGTCGGCTGACCCCGTTACCCATCTGCGTCCAGGTCGCCCCGCGCCGCAGCAGCTGGACGTTTCCCGCAGCCGTTTGGCGCCCAGCGGCGATCGTCGTGTTGGCGACCGTCAACCGCCAGGCCGCTCGACTCGCTCGGCCGGGCCAGCGGCTTTGCCCGCGGCGAGCGGCGCCAGCAGCTCGCGTTCTGGATTTTCCCCGTCGGGTTCTTCCCGGCGCGAACTTTCCCGGTCGGGATTTTCCCATCCGGGTGGGGCGCGTGGCGGGTCCCGGTCCAACCTGTCGCACGGTTCTGAACGGGCCGGTTTTTCCCAAGGCCCGTCGAAGTCCAGCGTGTCGCGCGGCCCGGCAGGCTTCGCCCCTGGACCGTCGCAGTCAGGTATTTCCCGAAAATCGTCTGGTGTAGCGCGGAAACCGTCTGGCTTTTCCCGGGGACGGTCGCACAGCAATTTTTCGCGCGGCGGTGGACGGGGTGGGAAGCGTTGAGCGGAAGGAACGGATGAGCGTGGATGTTGCTTTGGCACCGCCTCCGCTGCCCCTGCTGGTCACCGGTGTGGCGGGCGTCGCAGGCTACAATGCGCTGGAATATTTTCACAGCCGCTATCCCGGTCAGGTCATCGGCGTGCGGCAGATTGACAACTGGCCGCTATCGGCCCCGCATATCGTCCCCTGCAACGCGGAAGACCGAGAGGGTCTGCAGCGGCTGTTTGACCACTACCAGTTTCGCTCGGTTTTAAACTGCGCCGGCAATTGTGCGTTGAAATCTTGTGAACTCGATCCGCCCCTGGCCTGGCGGACAAATGTGCAGGGGATCCGCAATCTGTTAACGGTGCTTAACGGCGGCGACGTGCGGCTGGTCCATCTTTCGATCGACCTGGTATTCTCCGGGAGGGCCAATGGGGGTCACGTCGAGCGGGACGCGCCGGACCCGGTGACCGAGTATGGCCATTCGATGGCGGCGGCCGAGCGCTTGGTTTTGATCGCCGACCCGCGGGCCTGCATCCTCCGAATTTCGCTCCCCATGGGGATCAGTTTCAACGGGCACGCGGGGGCCATCGACTGGATCCAATCCCGTTTTAAAAAGTCCTTGCCGGCCACGTTGTATTTCGACGAAATCCGCACGCCCACCTACACGGATTGCCTGAACCGCTTGTTTCACGTCACCCTGGCTGGGGCCCTGGCTGGCCTCTACCATGCGGGGGGCCCGCGACGGTTGAGCCTTTACGAGATCGCGCAAATCGTCAATCGCGTCGGCGGCTACGACCCGCGTCATCTGCACGGTTGCCCGCGGATTCAAGCCGGCCCGATACCGCCGCGGGCCGGCAATGTCTCGCTGGATTCGACACGCCTGGCCCATTCCGTCGGCTTCCAACCATTCGATCCCTGGCCGCTGGACAACCGCTGGCTGCCCACGCACCGCGCATGGCATTTTGAACGCCCGCCCCACGAACGCGGTTCACCGCAGTTGCTGGCCGAGATCCTCTATCGCAATCCGGCCAAAGCAAGTCGGAGCAGGGTTATTTAACCGCCAGACTCCACGCCGATATCCTCGTGCCATAGCGCCGCACGCGTGCGAATGAAATGACTCATCAGCTCCACACACCGCTGGTCATTCACCACCACCACTTCCACACGGCGCTGACGCAAATAGTCCTCCGGGCCCCGGAAGGTCTGGTTTTCCCCGATCACGATCCGGGGAATCTTGTAAAGCAAGGTGGCTCCGCTGCACATGTCGCATGGTGAAAGGGTCGAAAACAGTGTGGCCCGCTGGTAATCCGCGGCCTTCAAGCGGCCGGCATTCTCCAGGCAATCCATTTCCGCGTGCAGAATGGGGCTGCCGCGCTGGATACGGCGATTGTGGCCTCGCGCGACAATGTGATCGTCGATGACCAGCACCGACCCGATCGGTATCCCACCCTCCTGCTGGCCCAGCACCGCTTCCTCGATGGCCGCGTTGAGAAAAATGTCCATGATCTGTCATCCTTTCGAACAAGGTTTTTTGGTAACACTTTCGCCGAATGGTGGCTGAAGTCGTGAGACTTCCGTAGTTTGCCTTGGTTACCGCCTAGACGATCCGAATGTTCACAAATTCGGCTCTATCAGGCCGCGCCGCCCGTCGGCTAAAGTGTTACGTTTTTTGTTTGATCAGGATTTCCGTTTGATCAGCATTTCCGCAGGGGAAGCTTTCGCCAGCCGGGGAGAGCGTCGAGCGGCAGGTAAGGATTCGGCCGGCGGGCGGCAGGGCCGCATCCGCCGCACAGGTAAACCGGCTGCCAGCCCGGCGACCACGGCAGGGAACCAACGTCAGGCAGGCTGATCGCACATTATTCTGTGCCACGACCCCGGCGGTTGAATCTGTCCAACGGTCGACAACCTGCCTGGTGACAGATCCATCGCCCGTGGTTTCTCAACGCTCAATTTTCAGGTAGCGAAACTTGCCCAGGGTGTCGGCCATGTTGCGGTCGGGCCAGGCGTTTCGGCAGTTCCCCTGCCACCGAAAATCTTGGCGACTTTCGCTTGGGCGGCAAGGGCGAAATTTGGATGAGGCTGATACAGGTTTAGCTATTCTACCGCCGGGACGCCGAGCGGGGCTGTTTGATCTTGCTGACAGATCTCGATTCTGATAGCACTTGCCCGCGGCTCAGCCTCAGGACTCCCTTCGTGCCTGACCAACCCTCTGTAGAACTGATCCAGCTGCTCGACCAGCTTGACCTGGCATCGCGCGGCGACATCCTGGCCGTCGGCCGCCGCGCGCGTCGCCTGGCCCGGGGCCTGCCGGTGTTCGACTCGGTCTGGGTCGACGCGCTGGCTCAGGCGGGGGTCTTGACCCCCCTGCAGGCCACCCAGATCAAGGCGGGTCGGGGGCACCACCTTCGGGTCGGGGAATACATCCTCCAAACAACGCTCGACGCACCCCCCTACGCTCAACTCTTCCGAGCTCGCCATCTATCCTCCGGGACAAAAGTCCAACTGCTGCTCGCCGATATCCCCCCCGGCGATGCATCACAGGCTTCCAAAGAGCTTCAAACGCTGATCGACGTATCGGGACGGCTGGAGCATCCTGTCCTGCTGACGATCCGGGCTGGCGGATTGGAAGCGTCTGGTTCGACGGCGAGGTTGTGGTGCGTGTGCGACGATCTGGATGGCATTACGGCCCAGCGCTGGCTGGTCCCACACGGCCGCATGCCTCACCAGGCAGTTTTGCATGTCGCTCAACAAATGACCTCCGCACTCGCCGAACTGGAACGGTACGAACTGCCGCACGCGGACATTAGTCCAACCAGCCTTTTGTTCAACGAAGAGGGGGACGTGCGCTTGCTGATGCCGGGCATACGCGGGTTGCTACGGCCCGAGGAAGGGTACGGCCACGCGGAACTGGCGCCGGAGGCGTATGATTATGTGGCCCCAGAACGCATCGTCCGCGGTACGCCGGCAGACACGGCCAGTGAACTGTACGCCTGCGGCGCGTTGTGGTGGCACCTTTTGGCCGGTCGCCCACCGGTACCGGGTGGCGACAGCGTTGCGAAACTGCGTAACTTGCAGAAGGGGAGGATTCCCGCGATCGACCAGGTGGCTCCGGAGACCGCCGCCTTTTTTGCAGAGGCCGTAACTCGCTGCACAGACCTTGACCCACAGCGTCGTGGCGGCTCGTTCGACCACCTCGCCGCTCAACTGGGCCCTCCCACTCGTGAAGGAGCCGGGGAGATTGCCTCTTGCGTGGCCAGGCATATTCATCCCCCGACTTGGGCGGAGACCGGATCGTTGCCGACTGAGAATATCCGGTGGGTGAGTGGTTTGTTTTGGGGATCGGTGGCCAGCTTCCTGCTGTTGGGTGTGTTGTGGTATCTGCGTGTGCCCTCCGCCGCGCCGACCGCACACGTGCCTCCGCCGCTGCCGGAAAAGTCCGCGGTGGCACCGACCGGCTCGACCGTCCCGCAGCAGGCGACCGATTCCCAAAAGTCCCCACCTGGTCTCCCCCGTCCGCAGTTGCTGGAACCCAACATCATCCTGCTGACACAGGCGGCCGCCGCGGAAGGTCGCCTGCCCAAACTGTCGGCGGGGATCACGGTACGGGGCGATCCCCAACAGAGGCCGTTATTTCGGGTGCCTCCCCACGGCATCCTGCTGGACCTGCCCCACGTCCGATTCGAGAACATCGACTTTGTCTGGCAGCATGGCGATTCGACAACCCCTTCCAGCCCTCCGGCCATGATCCGTTTGTCCAGCCGCTGGGTCGAGTTTCACCGCTGTTCTTTCCAGAGTGGACCGCTGCCTTTCGGCAGCCCGCAGCCGATCGCCATCGCGTGTTCCCGACGAGAACGCAGCCGCGAGGATCTCAACCTGCCCGCGGCCGTTCATACCGTGCTGGACCTTTGCGTGCTGCGTGAGGTCGCTGCCGGAATCGCCGTTCCCGGTTCCACATCGCTGACCGTGCAGTCTCACGGCACCCTGTACCTTGGCCCTGGGCCGCTGGTCCAGCTGGCTGGCTGGCCATGGCTGGAGCAACCGATCCGCCTGGCGCTGTCGCACTGCACCTTACGCAACTCGACGGCCTTGGTTGCGGTGCGTGGCGGCGAGGCGGTTTCACGTCCGGGCGCGATTTCGGTCCACGCGGAACATTGCGTCTTCGCACCGCGTGCCGATGGGGCGTTATTATTCTGCCAGACCCGGCAGCCTTGGCAGGATCTCATGCAGCGTGTGCAATGGACCGGTCACAGTTCGCTGCTCGCCGCCGATGCGGCCATCGTCTCGGGCGATTCCGAGGATGGGGAAGCGGAACGGCTGGACGAATCGCGGATGGCCATCGAGGGCCTGGCTCGGGGTGAGGTTCAGTTTGCCAGCCCGCAGCTTCATCGTCCGGCCGCCTCGCGCTTGCAGGCGTGGTCGGTACCTTTACGCAGTTCCACGCCTCCCGGCATCGACCATGACCAGCTGCGTTTGCCCTCCGTCGACGATGGCTGACGCTTCGTTGCGGGGTCGCGCCGTTCCGCTGGAACGCGGCGATCATGGCGCGGCGACCCCTCCGCCAGGACATGTGTCCTGGTTGCGGATTCGATCGTAATACAGCAGGCCAAGGATCGTTTTGGCGTCCTGGATGGTTCCATCGACGGCCATCCGGACAGCTTCGGACCACGGCACCACCTGCGGCTCGATATGCTCCCCCTCGGCCAGCGCGGCAGTCCCTGGCGTCAGCTGGCTAGCGACAAACAGGTGCATGATCTCGTTGAGGACTCCTGGCGAGACAAAGAAACGACACAGTTTTTGGAGATGAGCTGCGCGGTAGCCGGTCTCCTCGGCCAGTTCACGTCCAGCGGTCGTGGCCGGGTCTTCGCCAGGTTCGAGCGTGCCGGCGGGAAGTTCCAGCAGCGACTGGCCGACCGTCACCCGAAAATTCCTGATTAAACAGACATGATCCGCGTCGACGAGGGGAACGATCGTGACCGCTCCGGGGTGTTCCACGATTTCGCGGTGGCGAACTTGACCGTCGGGCCATGGTCGAACGATTCGCACCACCCGAAATTTTCGCGTTTCCAGAAGAAGCTCGCGTTGCTCAGCCATAAAAACCACCCCCCCGGTTACGGATTCGTTGCCGTTGTCGAGCCTGGTTGGTAAAATAACGGTTCTGCCGTGAAGGCACCATCGGATGGCAGGCATTTTGTGGGAAGGACGGCTTCTGCAGACCCTGTATTTGGACGGCGAGCACGATGGGAGGAACGGGCGCAGGCAGTTTTAGCATGGGGCGGTGGCTGGGAATACCCGTGCGCCTGCATGTCTCGTTTTTGCTGCTGGCAATTTTTCTTTTGTTCGCCCTTTCTCCTGGGTACATCGCGGGTTTGTTCATCGCCATCTGGTTGCTGTGTGCCGTGTTGCACGAATCGGGCCATTGCATCGCCGTGGCTCGGCTGGGCGGCCGCACGGACCAGGTCATCTTGACGCCCCTGGGGGGTGTCAGTCACCACACCTACCTGCAGGAACCTCATTGCGAATTGATTGCCGCGATGGCGGGGCCCTTGGCCAGTTTTTGCGGCTGGTTGGCAGGGGCTTGCGTACTGTACTCCTTGGGAGACGTGCCCCTGATCGGACTGCTGAACCCCCTGGCCCCTGCGGGGCTGTTTGAAGCCGCGCCAGCCTGGCAGATCGCGTTGAGGTTTAGCGTTTACGCAAACTGGTTGCTGGTGCTGGCGAATCTCTTGCCGTCGGTACCGTTGGACTTGGGTTGGGCGTTGCGCTGCCTGCTGTGGCTGCAGCTGGGAAATCAACGATCCGTGTTGCTGGTTCGCCGTGTGTCAATGGTCGTCGCCATCGTTCTGCTGGCGGCGGCCGTGTGGGCCAGCAGCATACCGCCCAGTTCCGGGATCCCGGTCCCGGCCTGGGTCCCCCTGGCGGTGCTGGGCGTCTGTGTGTTGACCTTTGTTTTTTCCCCGGCCAACATCGCGCAGGAGAAAAATGGCGACGAAGAACTTTTCCGTTACGATTTCTCGCAGGGCTATACCAGTCTGGAAGAGCGTGACGAACTGCCCGCTGGCAAATCTGCCGGGCCTCTGCGACGCTGGCTTGAGCGTAAACGGGCGGCGCGTGAGGCGCAGCGCTTGCGAATTGAGCAGGAAGAGGAACGGCAAGTCGATCTGATATTGGCCCGATTGCACGATGGGGGCCTTGATTCGCTGAATCCCAAAGAGCGCGCCTTGCTGTACCGCGTGAGTGCCCGCTATCGCTCACGCGCCGGCAAGTAATCTTCACGCCTGTTGAATTCTTCCCCAGGCGGGCGCTGTCGTTGCGATCGTCATAACCGTCACGGCAACCCCTAACGCCGCCACCAGGCCTCGGCCCGCTGGCTGCGGGACCCTTTTTCGTTGCTCGCATTCGGTTTGCGAGATAGGTTTTTCATGGACCAATCTACCTCCACCGCTCGCCCCGCCGCCAGGAAGTCAACGCTCGATTATCCATGCCACAACCGCTTGTCCAATCGATCCCGCACCCTCCGGCAACGGACCCCATCCCGCCAGACGATGCACGACTGCAGCGGCTGGAAAAGCTGTTTGGTATCCGCTTTTCCGTGGTTGACGTCCAAGACTTCTCCGTTCTCCATGCGGCGGATGACATTCCGCCTGGTGACTGGGAAGTGCGTGCGATGATCTGCCGGGAAGTGGCGAACCGTCGACAGGCGGCTGTCATCGACGAGGTCGGTCCGCTGCTGGTCCTGGCGATCCCGATCCTGGATGAAAAAACGGTCCGCTTCGTCGCCGTGGCAGGTTTTGTCACCACGGAAAGTTACGGGGGGGATCAGCAGGAGACAACGGACACCGGACGCGACGACCGGAATTGCTGGCTGCAACGGCAACCCCGCTGGCCCGAACCATCCTTGCTGGCAACGGCCAACCTGTTTGTAGAACGGGAGGCGCTCGCCCAGCGAGCGGTCATGCTGGAGGCCCATGTGGATGGGCTGTCCGAGAATCTTTCGCACACTTACGAAGAAATCAGTCTGCTGCATCGCATCGCAGGCCATCTCAAGATTTCCGACGGCGTCACGGAAGTCGCGCACGTGGCCGTCGACTGGCTGCAAGATGTCCTCGCCACCGAAGCGGTCGTGGCTTACTTCGAACCACAAGATTCTGCCGATCAAACATCGTCGTCCTTGGTAGCCCGCAGCGGGATGCTGGTAAAAGGTCGCTGCCCCCTCAACGAACAGACGATGCGCCAGCTGATCGCTGAAATCGGCCTCGAAGCTGTGCCGTCGGTCAAGGTCCTCAATCATCCCGTGACCAAACAGGACCGTTGGCCCTTTCCGGAAATCAGCGAACTGGTCATCGTACCGCTACGCGCCGGCGACCAGTGCCTTGGCTACCTGGCCGCGGTGAATCATAGCGACGGGCGAGATTTTGGAACGGTCGAAGCCAGCTTGTTGAACAGCGTCGCCACGATGCTGGCTATCCATTACGGCAACACGGAACTCTTTCAGGCGCAAATCAACCTGTTCTCCGGCATGGTGCAGTCCCTGGTGTCCGCCATCGACGCCAAGGACCCCTACACCTGCGGTCATAGTGATCGCGTCGCGCGAGTCTCGCGGCGGCTGGCCCAACACTTGGGCTGCGATGAGGAAATGCTCAACACAATCTACCTCTCCGGCCTGCTACACGACATCGGCAAGATCGGGATCGACGATAACGTTTTGCGCAAACCGGGCAAGCTGACCGAGGAGGAATTCGAGCACATCAAACAGCATCCCGAGCTGGGCTACAATATCCTCAAGGATATCCGGCAAATTAAAGACGCCCTGCCCGGCGTTTTGTATCACCACGAGTCCTGGGATGGGAGCGGGTATCCCATGGGCCTGGCGGGCCACGAGATCCCTTTCCTGGCCCGCATCCTGGCCGTTGCCGACGCCTTCGATGCGATGAGCAGCGATCGATCGTATCGCAAAGGCATGCCGGACGAAGAATTAGACCAGATTCTCCGCGACGGTGCCGGTCAACAGTGGGACGCGGACGTTGTGAAGGCGTTTTTCGAGATCCGGGACGAGATTCGCGAAATCGCCAATCGCGAACGCGAACATATCCAACTCGACGCACTCGCCTGGTCCTAACCCTTGCTCAGCCTGCCCCCCCTTGCCACCGCCGCGAAAGTCGCCAGGACTTTCGGCCACCCAGGGCCTGCGGAAACTCGACCCGCGTCTCGGCGGGCCCCAAGACGTTTTCGGAAGGCTACCCCCCACCCCTCCCCTTCCCTTCCCTTCCCTCCCCTTATCGTTCCCTCCCCTTATCGTCCGCCAGCTGATCTGCCGCTGCCCTCAGCGAATTGGTACACTCAGGAAGTCGGCTGAGCCTGGATCTCTTACGATCGGTCTGCCAAGCGACGGGCAAGTCTGTGCCTGGCCGCGTTAGACGTCGCCCTTTGATCCTCAACGTATCCACCATCCGCCTCAATTCAAATCACGTCATCTTCCTTGCCAGGCAAAGACTTCCCGTCGCTGGCTACGAAGTTTTTGAAAAATCCGGGCTCGCTATCAACTCTTTTAAGAGCGTGGCTGGAGGAGAACGGAAGACACCATCATGGCCAAATTTGCGGTTATCATGCCCGCCGCCGGCAAGAGCCGGCGATTTCGGGACGAACATTACAAAAAGCCTTTCGCCATGCTGGACAATCGCGGAGTGTGGCTGCACGCGGCGGAAAAATTTTTGCATCGCGATGATGTCGTCCAATTGATCCTGGTCATCGCGGCTGAGGATCGTGAAGCGTTCCATGCCAAGTACGCCGCGAATATCGCCATTTTGGGAATCGACGTGGTCGAAGGGGGTGCTGAACGAGCCGATTCGGTGGAGAAGGCGTTGGCTCACACCAAATCGAATGCTGATTTTATCGCCGTTCACGACGCCGCTCGACCTTGCATCGTGGACGAATGGATTTCCGCGATCTTTCAAGCTGCCGAAAAACATGGTGCCGCCATCCCGGCCATCCCGGTCAGCGGGACGATAAAGCGCGTCGACGATAAACATCTTGTCCAGGAAACGGTGTCGCGGGAAGCACTTTGGGAAGCGCAAACGCCGCAGGTTTTTCGCCGCCAGCTTTTGCTGGATGCCTATGCCCAGCGCGACAACTTTGCCGCCACCGATGATGCACAACTGGTCGAACGCGCCGGACACCCCGTCACGGTCGTACCCGGTTCGCCGCTCAATCTGAAAATCACCACCAAACAGGACATCCGCCTGGCTAGCCAGGTCCTGAAAGTGTTGCCCAAACCAAAGCTGGGTGGACCCGCTCACCCGTTCGCCGACGACATGTGGCGTTAAGCGATCGGGAACGCGAGGCATCGAAGGGGGAAAGAAACGCACCCCGCGGCTCTTCCCCACATTTCGGATAAAGCGCGGTCGAACCGACACCCGAAAAAAACGTCAACCCCGATTCCCCGGCTCTCGACACCCCACTTTCTTCCTCCCATGGACATCTTTGCCGAACTCACCTGGCGACAGTCGATCCACCAGACCACCGACGACGCCTTCCTGCCCGGTTGGCTGGCGGCGGGCGGACGCACGCTTTACGCAGGCTTCGACCCTACTTCCAACGGACTGCACGTGGGCAATTTCGTGCCGCTGATGATGCTGCGCCGCTTTCAACGCGCCGGCCACAAACCCATCGCGCTGGCCGGCGGGGCGACCGGCATGATCGGCGATCCCAGCGGCAAAAGCGACGAACGGAACCTGCTGTGCGAGGAAACCATCCAAGCCAACGTGGCCGCGATATCGACCGAATTAAGACAGTTTCTGGATTTTGACGCAGGGCCCCACGCGGCTCAGCTGGTCAACAATTACCAATGGATGAAAGACTGGTCCTACCTCAGATTCCTCCGCGAAATCGGTAAAAACTTTCCGGTCAATGTCATGCTGGCCAAAGATTCCGTCAGGGGACGGTTGGACCGCGATGACGGCGGCATCAGCTATACCGAATTCAGCTACATGCTGCTGCAGGCGTATGACTTCGTGAAATTGCACTCAGACTACGGTTGCGAACTGCAGGTGGGCGGTAGCGACCAGTGGGGAAATATTACCGCTGGGATCGACCTGGCGCGACGCATGGGACACGGCCAGCTGTACGGCATCACCTGCCCGCTGCTGACCAAAAGGGACGGCACGAAGATGGGCAAGACCGAAGCCGGCGCGATCTGGCTGTCTCCACAGAAAACCAGCCCTTACGCGTTTTACCAGTACTGGTACAACGTCGAAGATGACGACGTGGGAAATTGTTTGCGGCTGTTGAGCGAACTATCGCGCGATGAGATCGAATCGCTGGACGCCGCACGTGCCGCAGATGCCGGCCGCCGCGATAGCCAGCAAAGGCTGGCCGAGGATCTGACCCGCCTGGTTCACGGTGACCAGGGCCTGGCAAAGGCTCGTCAGGCATCCCAGGTCCTGTTTGGCGCCGAAATCGACGACCTTTCCGATGCGGACCTGGCCGAAATCTTTGCCGATGTACCCAGCAGCCAGCTGGCGCGAGATCGCCTGAGCGGCGACGGGCTGAATATCATCGACGCCCTCACCCATGCGGGACTGGCCAACAGCAAAGCCGAAGCGCGGCGGACGATCACCCAGGGCGGCGCGTATGTGAACAACCGTCGGGTGGAAGACATCGAGCGGAACCTGAAAGCGGATGACCTGGCCAGCGAGTCGATTGTCGTCCTGCGAGCCGGTAAAAAACGTTACGCACTGCTCAGCTTCCAGTAGACAGGCCACCACCACCTCCCGAAGGGCCAAGGCCTCCATTCCCCCCCGGCCACAACAAACACAACGGACCCGCAACATCCGCTCACCCGCAACGGCGATACCTGGCGACCCCTCACGGGTCGGACGCGTAACACAGTCGGGACCTGACGGGGTCGGGAGTCTTTTTCGCCACTGAAAAACCCGGCATCGATCGATAGGGGGACAAGTGGCGAAAAAGACTCCCGACCCCCTCCGGTCGCGGAAC
>WVZU01000007.1:0-1725 GCA_011772275.1 Planctomycetales bacterium
ATGCAATAATAGCCCTGGGCCAGTCACCGGTCAACGGCGCAGTGGCAACAGCCTGCGGTATGGGGCTCGCCGTGAAAGACATTTTTTTGTGCGGTGTGCAGTGTGCAACGCGCGGCAAACGGGGCGGTGTCGGCTTTCACGGACGCAGGGGCCGGCTCAGCCCGCGTCCTGCCAACTAGAGGCCCCGCCAGGCTAACTGAGGATGTCCGGGAATTGGAAATCCTCGCGCTGCAGGCCAAGGGGCGCTCCACCGGTCACAGGAGGACAAAAGATCGCAAGAACATCGGCGGCTCGACCCCGCCTCGGCCGGACCGCTTACCCTTNNCGCTTACCCTTCCCGGACATTTTCAGCGAACAGGGGAAGGGGAAACGGCCCAAAGCAGCCAAGCGGGGCCGCTGCCCACCATCGCCAGACAAGGGGCAACCCGCCTCAATCTTTACCCGCCAAGCTGGCTTGTATCCTGGTCCGCCCGTTTTCTTCTTCCCCATCCCCTCCTCCCATGGTCTTCGCGCTGACCGACAGCCTGGAAAAGTCTACCGCCGGTACGCCGGGGTGCATTATAATGACGGGCTTTGACTGGTGAGGGGACATTTCGCCGTTTGGGGATGAACAGGCTCAAGATGACGATGGCCAACCTACCCTTTATCTCGCTTGCTGACGCAGAACCGCCCTTTTATGCCGGCATCGACCTGGGGGGGACCAATATCAAGTGCGGCATCGTCGACAACCGCGGGCGGCCGCTCTCGTACCTGACGACCCAGACCTGCATCGAGCTGGGTCCTGAGCAGGGGGCGCAGAGGATGGCCGAGGCCACCGGTCAGGCGGCGCTGGATGCGGGGCTGAAGATGTCGCAAATCGCCCGGGTGGGCCTGGCGACGCCCGGCACGATGGACATTCCGCGGGGCATTTTGCTGAATCCCGTGAATCTGCCGGGCTGGGAAAACTTCCCGATTCGCGATCGCGTGGCCCAGCACACCGGCCGACCGGTGGCCTATGCCAACGACGCCAACGCCGCGGCCTACGGTGAATTCTGGGTCGGCAGCGGCGTGCATCACTGCAGCATGATCATGCTCACCTTGGGAACCGGCGTGGGCGGCGGGATCATCGTGGATGGCCACACGATCGATGGCGAAAACAGCCACGGTTCGGAATGCGGACATATTATCGTCGACAGCCGTGACGACGCTCGGCTCTGCTCCTGCGGCCACACCGGACACCTGGAAGCCTACGCCAGCGCCACCTCCGTCGCTCGACGCACCCAAGAAGCCCTCTCTTCCGGCCACCCAAGTTCGCTGAACCGCTGCCAGGAGGAAGGCCTGGAAGTCACCGCGTTGCGGGTCCATCAAGCGGCCGAGTCGGGTGACGAACTGGCCTTGGAAATAATCTTGGAAACCGCCCGCTATTTGGGCATCGGCATCACCACGCTGCTACATACGATCGACCCGGCTGCGGTCGTTTTAGGCGGCGCCATGAATTTCGGCGGGGTCGAGAACCGGATTGGCAAGCGATTCCTGGAGGCTGTCCGGCAGGAAGTGGCCCGGCGGGCGTTCCCCGTGATCAGCGCACACGTACAGATCGGCTTTGCATCGCTGGGAGGCAACGCAGGCTACATCGGCGCCGCCGGAATTGCGAAAAAGCAGGAAGAATTGAGCTAGTAAATTTGTCGACGTGCAATTTTTGGGCAGCGAAAACGGGCCAGGCGTGTCGGCCATACTGCTACCGCC
>WVZU01000007.1:1742-5350 GCA_011772275.1 Planctomycetales bacterium
TGAAAAATCTTCGCTACCGCGGCACGGACGAAATTTTTGACCTGAAAAAAGGGACCAGACCCAGATCCCCGTGTGGTAGATCCCGATCCCTGGAAGACCCCTGACTGCAAATGATCCCTCTTCAAAATCCCACGCTTCATCTGGCGGGAAACGCAAGACCCTGGAACGCCAGGACCAGGGGAGGCTGCGGCTTTCCCAGCTGCGGGATGGGTGCTTGGCCATGGGACGCTTGTTTCTGCCATGCTTGACTTGAAATACATCCGCAACTTCTCGATCGTGGCTCACATCGACCACGGCAAGAGCACTTTGGCCGATCGGTTTTTGCAGCTGACCGGCACGGTGGATCAGCGCGAGTTGACTGAGCAGATGCTGGACGACATGGCGCTGGAGCGTGCGCGGGGGATCACCATCAAAGCGCGGGCCGTGACGATGCATTACGAGCATCAGGGTCAGATGTACGAATTGAACCTGATCGACACTCCTGGCCACGTCGACTTTCATTACGAAGTCTCCCGCTCACTGGCGTGCTGTGAAGGGGCTTTGCTGCTGGTCGACGCTTTTCAGGGCGTCGAAGCGCAAACGGTGGCCAACGCGTACGCCGCCATGGAACACAACCTGGAAATTCTGCCGGTCGTCAACAAGATTGACCTGACGCACGCGCGGACGGACGAGGTTTGCGAGGAGATAGAACAGAGTCTTGGATTTGACGCCGCCGACGTGTTGCGTTGCAGTGCCAAATCGGGCGCGGGCGTGGACCAGGTGCTGGCGGCAGTGATCGACCGCATCCCGCCCCCGGAGGGCGATTTGCGGGAGCGCTTGCAGGCGATGGTGTTTGATTCGCACTACGACGAGTATCGGGGGGCGATTACCTATATCCGCGTGATCAACGGCAGCATCCGAAAGGGTCAGAAGATCAAGTTCCTCCGCACCGGCAGCGTGCACGACGTGCTGGAACTGGGACACTTTCGCCCCCGACGGCAGCCCTCCCAGCAGTTGCAGGCCGGCCAGGTAGGCTATCTGATCTGCAATATCAAGGAGCTGGGGCACG
Organism: Planctomycetales bacterium; assembly: GCA_011772275.1. Lineage (GTDB taxonomy): Bacteria > Planctomycetota > Planctomycetia > Pirellulales > UBA7805 > CS4-C045. The sequence continues at coordinate 2,791 of WVZU01000007.1, forward strand.
TGCATATCGGGGATACGGTCAGCACCGTGGAAGATTCGGCTCTGCCACTGCCCGGCTACGAGGAGCCGAAGCGGATGGTTTACTGCGGGCTGTATCCGTCCGACGGCGAGAATTTTGAGGAATTGCGCGAGGCTTTGCAGAAACTGGCGATCAATGATCCCAGTTTTGAATTTCAGCCGGAAACCAGCGACGCGCTGGGCTTCGGATTTCGCTGCGGGTTCCTGGGCTTGTTGCACATGGAGATCATCCAGCAGCGGCTGGAGCAGGAATCGGACGTGGACCTGGTGCAAACGGCACCGAATGTGACCTACGAGGTCGACACGCAGGACGGGCGGAGACTGACGATTCACACGCCGCAGGACGTACCCGATGCGGGGGAGATTGAAGAGTTTCGCCAACCGGTGGTTCGCGTCAGCTTTGTCTTGCCTGGTGATTATATTGGGCCGGTGATGAAACTTTGCGAAGACCGCCGCGGCAAGTACGTGCGTACCGAATACCTGTCACCTGCGCGGGCGATGGTCGTCTACGACCTGGCCTTGGCCGAAGTGATTTACGATTTGTATGACAAGCTGAAGAGTGCCACCAAGGGTTTTGGGACGATGGACTACGAACTGCTGGGCTACTTTCCCGCCGACCTGGTCCGCCTCGATATCCTGGTCGGAGGCAATCGCGTCGATGCGCTGAGCATCATCTGCGACCGGGCCGATGCAGACAGGCGGGGACGAGCGGTGGTCAAGAAACTGCGGAAGGAGATCAACCGGCACATGTTCGAAGTCGCCTTACAGGCCGCCATCGGCAGCCGCGTGATCGCTCGTGAAACCATCTCCGCTCTGCGAAAAAACGTCACCGCCAAATGCTATGGCGGCGACATCTCGCGCAAGAAAAAACTGTGGGCCAAACAGCGCGAGGGGAAAAAGCGGATGAAATCGGTCGGCAGTGTGGACATCCCCCAGAAGGCCTTTCTGGCCGTGCTGGAATCGGGCGGAGAAAAATGACGCCGGGCAGTGCCGCGGGGCACCCATCACGGAACCTGCCTGGCGGAACACGATCACACCATCCCTCACAACCGCTACAACAGGCCCGCCCCGCTCGCCCACCACCGCTCGTTTTCACCACCCTCTTCGCTCGTTTTGACCGCCCTCTTCTCGTGGAGTAAATACTTCTGTAGGTAGGCGGTGCATGCAACCTGCCTGGCCTATGCTGTTCGTGCGATCTCACACCCCGCGTCTATCGGATGGACGTGGCGCGAGGCAACCTTCAGGCAGGCTCCAGGACGGAATGGACCAGGACTTCATCCAATCGTCGGTTGGCGTCGATGCGGCAACCGATCTTGCGCAACTGTTGGACCAGCAGTCCGCGCGCGCGGACGACTTCTTTACTCGCGAACGCCAACGGATGCAGGAGCTCGAAACGGAACTGCTCGCCCATGTCCACCAGCTGAACGAACAGCTTTCTCAACTCAGCCAGGGGGCCCAGCTGGCCACCGACCTTTCCGCGATTGAAGAGCAGCTGCAAAAACGCAGCGGGTCGCTGGAATCCGCCGAATCCGAATTCCAGCAAGCGCAGGAACAGCTTCACAACCGGTGCGCCGAACTCCAAGAACGCGCCGACCAGCTCGTTCAAACCGAACAAGAACTCGATCGCACCGCGGACCAGCTATCCCAGCAGGCTGAACAGCTGGAACAGGAAAAGACCGCTACAACACGCCAACGCGGCCGCATCGCCAGTCGGCTGAGGGCCCGCAGAGCACGTTTTCTCCAGCAGCTTGACCAGCAACAACAACAGATCGAACAGCTGCAGGCCAGCCGCGCAGAGGACACGCAGACCTTCCAGGCCCTGTCCGATCGGCAGACTGCCCTGGCAGATGAACGCGATCGGCTGCAACGCGATTGGGAACAGTTACAGATCGATTTCCAACAGCAGCGCCAGCAAGTCGACCAACTGCAGCAACAGCTGGCCAAGGCCGAATCGCAGGAAGGGACGGACCCGACAGACCCATCGCTTGCCGACGATCTCCAAACGCGGCTCGACCTGGCCATGAAGGACATCCACGAGCTGCGCGAGAAAAACGCCGCTTTGCAAAAATCGCTCGAAAAGGCCGAGGCAGACGCAGAAGAGGCAACGGAGGCTCCCTTTGACTGGGAAGCCCAAAAGCGCCGCCTGCTGGAATCGCTCGACGGCGAAGACGCCACGTCGCTGAACGACCAGGAAAAGGAATCCCTGCAGGAAAAAATTCGCCAGACCGACGAGATTGTCGCTGAGAAGGACCGCGTGATCGCGGACCTGCAACAGCAACTGCAATCGCAACCGGTCGCTGCTGCGACAGATACCGCGCCGCCAGCACAAGAGGCGATTGACAGCGACGCCGTGGTCCAGCAAGAACGGGACAAACTGGGTCAACTACAGGAAGATCTGCGCGAGAAGATGCGCAAAGCCGAAGTCGAGATTTCTTTGGAGCGAGCCAAGCTGGCTCGCGAAAAATCCGCGCTCCAGGACAAGCTTTCCGACCTGGAAACCGTCGTCCAAAAACGGTTGGCCGAACTGCAGGCCGCCGGCCCGG
>WVZU01000007.1:5366-16345 GCA_011772275.1 Planctomycetales bacterium
GACCGTACCCGCTGCTGAGCTGGCCGCATCTGGCCGCCCCAAGTCCCCTCCGCCCCATCCTCCCGGCAAAACCGTCCCGGCGCGCCGGGACCGCTCAGGATGATTTGCTCACTTTGGAACGGGATGGGGGCTAAGCACCGATGACTTTGACCAGCACCCGTTTGGGACGGCCGCCATCAAACTCGCCGTAAAAAATCTGCTCCCAGGGACCGAAGTCCAGCTGGCCGTCGGTGACCGCCACAACCACTTCGCGACCCATAATCTGCCGTTTGTGATGGGCATCGGCGTTGTCTTCGCCCGTGCGGTTGTGATGATAACGCTCGGGCGATGGATCAAACGGTGCCAGCTCTTCCAGCCATTTCTTATAGTCGTGATGCAGACCCGGCTCGTCGTCGTTGATAAACACGCTGGCCGTGATGTGCATGGCATTGCACAAAACCAGCCCCTCCCGCACACCGCTCTTCTTCAAAATCTCTTCAACCTGCGGCGTGATGTTGATAAAATCCATTCTCGCGGGAATATGGAAGGTCAGGTGCTCTGTGTAACTCTTCATGATCTGCCATCCTGCAGAAACGCGGGTGCGAAATGTCGTCCGATTATCCACGGAATCCCCACAGGGTACAATTGCCGTTTGGGTGAGCAGCGATGATGGGACTGGTACGACAAGCAAAACGATTGGCACACCTTCTGGACCAGCACCAGGTCCGCGTGGTCCTGGCGGAAAGCTGTACCGCCGGCCTGGCATCCGCCACCCTGGCCCGTGTGCCAGGAATCTCGCGATGGCACTGCGGTTCGGCCGTGACCTACCGCGAGGCAACCAAAGCTGCCTGGCTGGACGTTTCCGCCAGCGACCTGCAACAGCACTCGGCCGTTAGCCAGCCGGTCGCCGAGCAGATGGCGGTGGGCGTGCTGGCCAAAACCCCTGAGGCAACGATTTCCGCTGCCGTCACCGGTCACCTCGGCCCCGATGCGCCATCGGAACTGGACGGCATGGTGTACGTGGCCGTGGCGGCACGGGTGAACGACCAGATCATTCTGCGGGAAGTGCACCGTATTCTGTTGGCCAAAAAAAGTCGGCGCAAACGCCAAAAGGAGGCGGCCGCCGCCCTGCTCGAACGACTGGCCGATCAAGTCGCCACCCGCTGAGCGTGGGAGCAGGAAAGGGGCGGCAGCAGGGAAAAGGAGGCTCGCAACCTGCGGGCATACCAGGTGTTCGGCAATCGCGGGTCGCTCTGCGGCCGATCCTTCAACACCCCGGCTGCTGACAGTCAAACACGCCTCAAGAGTCTGGCTAGCTTGGCGGTCCACTTTTCTCAAACCGGGTCTTCAGAGGAATCTGTGGGTAACAAGCGACTGACATAGAAAAGGAAATGGTCCTTTGAGGAGAGGAATTGAGCGCGATGGCTGCCAGCAAGGAGCGAAATTTTTTGGCCATCGATATTGTTTGGCCCGTGGAGAGCGGTTAAACAGGTCGGTTAAGGGTATCCGGTTAAGGGTGGCGGTTAAAACTGCGATGAAATGTACTCTTAAACCCCACTCTTAACCGAATACTCTTAACCGAATGCCCTTCAAGGACCCGCTTATCCCCATCCTCCCCGCTGCTCACTCTTCTTTACCAGGCGGACGGACTGTCGCTGTGGCCACCCTTGGAAAACAGCAATCCACCCACAGATTCTGCGGAAGAACCTTTGGCCCAAGCTTAAAACACCCGTTGCATCTCGACGTCTGGAGGCGGGGTGGTAGCCCTTCGACCGTCCTTTTAACGGGTCTCCACCTGGCACTTGTCGGTATCGGCACACAGCGGGCACGCGGGACCCTCGCCGGAGGCGTGTGCCAGGCAATCTTCGATCCGCTGCTGGATCACGTCTGCCATGCGGGGATGCAGTCCCAACGGGGCCGTGACCAGAAAAGAGACCCCCTCCTGCCGCTCGGCCGCCGCCGCCGCCAGCCGGGGAATGTCCTGATCCCAATGACGCCCGGGCAACAGGAAGTAGGGGTGGACCACTACCAGGCTGGCGCCTTGTTGGACACAGCGGTCAAAAGCGGTCTCAATCGACGGTTCCGCCAGCTCCATGTGCGCCGGCTCGACAATCTTGTAGTCCGTCTCCCGGCGAAACATGGCCACCACTTCCAGCAACATCGCATTGCTCTGCGCCCGCCGCGAACCATGGTCGACAATGATGATCCCAATTTGGTGCGGCTTGTTATCCATCGTGTTGGATCTCAGGCTTGCTGCTTCCCGCGACCGGCCCGGCCGCCCGCCATATTTTCCTGGTTACCGGCACAGCGGTCGATTCGATTTTGCAGTTCGGCCACCCTTTCCGACTGGCATGCGGACAAGCAAAAGGGCCCATGCTGCCCCTCCCGCCCGCCTGTCCCGTTTTGACCGGTCAGGCTGCCCGGCCTGCCAACCGCGGGAAGTCGTCTGCGAGACCCGTGCCATCTTAACACACACGACACCAAATACATGGGTGGCTACAATATGATTCCCCGCTTTGCAAAAATTGTTGAGGACGATCATTGTTCGCCGCTGCTTTTTAAACCCCGAACGTACCGACGATGCTTCCCGGTCCCCTTTTGCGATATCTTGAGCAGCTTCGCTATCCCTACCTGTTCATGATCATGCTGGTCCTGCTGGCGGTCAACCTCGTACTGCCTGACCCCTTTCTGCTGATCGATGAACTCTTACTGGCCATCGGCACGATTTTGCTGGCCAGCATCCGCAAGCGAAAAACAGACCGCCAGCTGACGCGAAAGGCCAAAGAAGGAAGCGACCCGTAACCAAGGCCGGCGGGCAGGTCCCCTGGTCCCGCCCGCCCTGCCCGCTGGGTCCCGCCCGGATTTCTCACAAACTTCGTCGCCAGCAACGGCAAGTCTTTGGCTGGCAGGGAAGACGCTTCCATGGGAGGGCCAGCGTATGGGTCCTGCCCTGGGCCTCCCATGGCGACGCCTGACGCGGCCGGGCAAGGACCTGGCCGTGGCACAGCAGACGGCTGGTCCGCCATCCGGGCTGGGAGGGGTCGGTCCGGGTTTATTCGCTGATCTGGTCGTAGAGAAACTGGTGGTCGGCATTGAACAGGCGTCGGTAGCCCAGCAGGATGACGCCGACGGTGCCCAGACCGGTGGCCGAGGCCACCAGAAACATGATCACGATCTGGTATTTTACGGCTTGTAAGGGTTCTGCCTGGGCCAGGATTTGACCGGTCATCATCCCGGGCAGACTGACCACGCCGACCACCATCATCGCGTTGACAATCGGGACCATTCCGGTCCGCACGGCGTGACGCACGGCCGCGGCCGCGGCTTCCCAGCGGCTGGCGCCCAAGGCCAGCAGCGATTCGACTTCGTCGCGACGTGTGACCAGCGCTTCGGTCAGGGCGTTCATCCCCAGCGAAATCCCATTCAGCGTGTTCCCCAGCACCATCCCCAACAAAGGGATCGCATACCGCGGCTGATACCAGGGCTGCATGTCACGGATAACGACCAGCAGTGCGAAGGAGGTGATCAACCACGAACTGACCCACACCGATATCATGGTGTCGGTCCAGATGCCCGGGTACCGCCGCTGGTTCCGCTGGACGGCCGTCACACCGGCAATAAAGGTCATGAGCATCAACAGCCCCAGTACAACAAACCAGGGCCGATCGCCAAAGACCCATTGCAAGACCATCCCGACCAACACCAACTGGACCACCGTACGGGCGCTGGCGACCAGCAACGTTCGCGCCATGCCCAGCCGCAAGGCTAAGGAAATCGCTCCGTTAACCAAAATCAGCAGGGCCGCCAGGGCGACGCGGCTGGCATCGAGTTCGATGTATGTCGGGTTTAACACGATCCACCTCCCTGCAGCCGCCCTTGCTGAAGAGCCAGCATTTTGGTCGAGACCCGCGCGGCCTGCTGTTGGTCATGGCTGACCCAGACCGTCGCCCGCGCCGTATCGTCCTGTCGCATCCACACATCGATCAACCGTTCGACAGCAAGAGTCGCATCGGCATCCAGGGCGGCGGTAGGTTCGTCCAGCAGGAGGACTTGGGGCTGCAGCTGAATGGCCCGCAGCAGAGCGATGATCTGGGCTTCACCACCGGATAGTTCTCGCTGCCGGCGCGTCAGCAGCTGCGCGTCCCGCCCCAGCAAACGCAACCACTCGACAAGCCGCTGGCGATCAAAGCGGCTCGCACGATGAACGTTCAACCGGTAGGGTGCCTGCAAGCTGTCTTCGACCGTCCCCTCCCCCAGCACGGGGCGCTGGTGCAAATAGATCACATGCCGACGAAAATCCGGAACCCGGTTCCCCACAACCGCCTCCCCCCGCCAGAGGATCTCGCCACGATCGAGGGGATCGAGGCGAGCCAGGGCGCGCAGCAAGAGGGTCTTGCCGGACCCGGAGGGGCCCACGATAGCCAGCCGCTGACCGCCGCGGACCGTCAGCCGCACGTCGCTCAACAGCCACCCCTCCCCCCGCGGTTTACGCCGCCACAAGCCACGGGCTCGCAGAAAATCTTCCGCTCCGCTCACCGCCAATCGATCCTCTCCCCTGGTGGGCCGTTGCAAACAGCACCGCCGACATAATCCGCATCCCAGGCGCCGCGCAGGACCCTCTGATCCCACAGACCAACCGCTGACCGCTCAATCCAGAATCTATCCTTTTAGAGACCAATCCCACAACAGACAAGCGGCATCCCCATCATGGAAAAACTTGTTTTCACTACCGATATTCACCTCGTTGACGGCCCGCAAGACGATTCGACCCGCAACCGGCGCAAATGGGCACGCTATGCCATGCCGGCCGAGGACGTCGTGTTGAATGTCCAGCAGAGCAAGCGTCGAGCCGTAATCGTTGACGAGTCGATTGGTGGGTTGGGCATCAAGGTTGACAATATCCGAAAGCTGAAGCCGGGCCAGCAAGTCAGCCTTTGTTTTCGGGGTCTGACCATCATGGCCGAGATCAAGAGTGTTTCCGAGGACGACGACGGCCTGTACCACGTTGGCATTGGCTGGCTGGACACCGGGCTCAATCTGGGACCCGCCGCCCCCCCACCCCGCAAAGACACGGCACAATTCATCTGCCACAGGGGCGTCTGGCTGGTGTGCGATCTGCTGGAACAAACCGAGGACGGCACCGCCATCATCGTCTTGTGGGACAATTCGTATTTTGAAGTCGATGCCTGGCGGATTGTGGAAAAGACGGTGGCACAGCGAAACGACGAGCTGCAGGCACTGGGAGAGGACATCACCCTCCTGGCGGCGCTCTACCGGCTGGGCGATCAAGGCACCATGGAAAAAAGTTGCGAAGCTATTCTGAACTACGAGTTTGCCATCCACTGGATAGACTGAACTGCGACAGGGAAAGTGAGCAGATTTTTCGCTGATCTCGCCGCCACGGATCTTCGGATGAGGACAAAAGGGTTAAAGGGTTAAGGTTGTCGAAAATGGGTAAACACTGGGCACAATTCGAAAAGGCACTTACGCCTCAAGTGGAGGAACGCCGGCAGTGGTGCCGCTATCCGTCCAGTCCCACCAAGATCAACCTGACTGCGAACGAGCAGACTTGGACGGGAACCATTACCGACGAATCGATCGGCGGTCTCGGCATTCAGCTGGCCGACGCCTCGCAACTGCAAATCGATCAGTTGGTCGACCTGGTTTACCACGACGTCCCGGTACAGGGATACATCCGATGCATCGCCCCCTCAAAAGGGGGAAAATACAGGGTGGGGATTGGCTGGCCCGACTGGCGGTTTTCCCAAAATCCTGGAACGATTAGGCGCAGAAAGTCCGCGCAGTTCCTGGCACACAGCGGCATGTACCTCGTTTGTCATGAATTATCGCCGGCGAAAGATGGATCCGCCTCCGTGCGGCTCTGGGACGGCGCCAGTTTTCAAGTGTCGCAAAATCGCCTCAAGACGCAGTCGCTGGAACAGCGCAAGAAGCAGTTGCAGACGCTGGGACATTTTCTGAATGTGCTCAATAGCCTTTACGGACTGGGGCAGCAAAACGACGCAGAGGCACTAATCGAGTCGATCCTGGATTTCGAATTTTGCGAAAGCCCCCCCGTGCCGCTCGAGCCCAGCACAGCTGAGCCTCTCCAGAACTGAGCCCCCCGCCGGCATCCCGGTCCTGGGGGGGACGCCTCTTGCCGCTTCGCGGCTGGCGACCAGACCGGTCAACCTGACCTTTGTGGGGTCGGGAGTCTTTTTCGCGATCTCTGCGTTGCGCGGGGATCGACTCTGTCGCGGTAGCGAAAAAGACTCCCGACCCCCTCGCTCGCTTTTCTCGGATTTTGCCGGATGTTTCACAACCACCAAAATCACGAATGCTCACATCTTACGGGGGTTGCGATCAACCGCCTGGGGCTGCCGCGTGAGGCTGTTGCCTGGCGCCGCTTCGCCCTTGGCGACCAGACCCGGTCACCCGTGGGACGGTATGGGGAGGATGCGCGGATTTCTCACAAGCCATGGGCTGTGTGCCGGCCACGCTGGTCAGCCTGACCGGCCCCCACTCGTTGGTTCGTCATTTTTGGCAGATCCGCTGATCATTCGGCCGGTCCCAAATTCCTCGCTGGAAATTCCCCGCCAAACGAGTCGCTGGCCGGCACGCAGGAGCGGCTGGCTGGATCTGGTGGCGAAAAAATTACGCCTTACCAGGGGGAACATCACGCTGGCCGCCGTAGACCAATCGGCCCAGCGCGTCCCCCGCCCCGCGCTGGTCACCGGCCAGCAGCGCCTGCTGGGCGGTTCGCAGGCCCGCCGTTTGTGCCTCGGTAAACGGCACGCCGGCACCCCGTGGCGGCACGGCGGGAACCAGCCGCAGCGAGATCTCGTTCAGCAGTTCCGCCAACCCCCTGCGGCAGGTCGCACTGGTCCGCAGACCCGCGGGCCGCTCTCCCGCTCCTCCCGGCAGGTCGCATTTGTTGTGGACGACCAGCGCACCGGGCCACCCGCCGCACAAGTTGTCATTGGCCGCGGTCCAGGGCAAGCCATGATCGAATACCAGGACCACCAGGTCGGCCGCCGCCAACTCGCCCACGGCCAAGGTCATGCCCGCCGTCTCCAATTCGTCGGCGTGTTCCCGCAGCCCAGCCGTATCGGACAGCACCACTGGCCAGCCATCGATGGCGGTCGTGCCGGTCACCACGTCGCGGGTCGTGCCCGGTTGCGCGTTGACGATCGCTCGCGGGTATCCCAAGATCGCGTTGATCAAACTGCTCTTGCCGACGTTAGGCTGACCGGCCAGTACCACGCGAAACGGCCTGGTCAAGTGCCTGCCGGTCCGACTGCGATTCAGCAGTCGATCGATTTGCTGCCGAGCGGCATCGAGCTGGTCGCATTGCAGCGAACGGATAATTTGCTGAATTTCGCCCTCCAGCGCTCCCTGCCATTGATCCAACAGGATGCCTGCCGTGCGTTCGGTCCGTGCGTGGACCAGTGCCAGTTGAGCGTCACGAGGGATGGGGCGGGGCTCTTGTTGGGCGACCCAATCTTGCCAGGAACCGGCCTTCGCGCCAGCCGCAGTGAGGCTGCCCAGGATGGCACGCGAGGCCGCGGTCCCTCCGTGGCCATGGATTTCCACTTGCCGCGGATCACGAACCGTGACGACGACTTCCTCACCATCGCCGTGCATCCAGTGGCCGAACAGAATCCGATTCGCGGTGACATCCGACAACCGTCGCTGGCCAGCCGGTCGGAAGAGCGAATCCACCAAGGCCACGGCCCCCGGCCCGCAGACCGCCAGGGACGCCAGCGCGGCGCGACCGGGCGGGGTCAGCGGGTAGACACAGGTTTCGTTAGCGACGGCCATGGCCACAGGCATTTCCGCGGTTAGCGCACCCGGCTGTTGACGTCCAGAGCGACGACAGCCCATAGTTCAGCTTTGTCGGCTGACCCCGAACAGCCGGGTTGCTGTCCGGGTTGCTGCGGCGGGTGTTGCGGGCAACGAAACGCCCTTTCCTTGGACATGGGTGCCTGGTCATGGAACATTTTTTTCTGGCGCTGTTCATGCCAATTTTGCCGCCGTAAGGGCGATGCCGGACAGGATCAGGTGTTCTTCGTAACGGGCCGGTACTTCCAGCAGGTCGGCCACGCGGCGGGCCGTGCCGCCGGTCAGGATGGCCAAAGGCGGAACGGGCATGTCCTGGTTCAACTGCTGGATCAAGGCCCGAATGGCCCCAACGGCTCCCCAATACAACCCGCTGGTGATCGCCTCGTCGGTGGAAGTACCCAGCGCCGGCGGAGGCTCGCCCAGTTCGGACATCTTCGACTGCGGCAGCCGGTCGGTGTACTCGTGCAAAGCCTTGGCCGACATTTCGACGCCCGGCAAAATGGCACCCCCGCAGAATACTCCCTCGCGCGAGACCACATCGACAGTGATCGCCGTCCCCACGTCAATCACGACCGCCGGGCAGTCCGGGGGGCGCAAGCGATTCGCCGCCACTGCGGCCAGCAGCCGATCGATCCCTACGGCATTTCGGTTTTCCACGTTCACGGCAACGGGCAGTTGATCATTTTCCAAAAATCGCACGTCGCCACTTCCCGCCTCGTCGGCCAACCATGCCCTCATTTTGTCCGCCGCCACCTGATTCACGCTGCCGCACAACCACTGAAAGTCTTTCGGTTTTTGGGGAGCGAGCCACAAGGCAATCTCGACCGGTTCCCAGGTCGGCGTCGACAGCTGCAGTGTTCGCGTCGGCTGGGGCAAGCCGCCGTCGGCCGTGCGGGTCGGGAATTCGCCCAGCTTGATCCGACTGTTGCCGATATCGACGGCGATCAGTGGCAAAGGTGTGGTCTGGCTCATGTGCCCGCCGGGATTTGATCCAAGATGGAAAGAATGGCCCGTTGCAGCTGGTCCAGGCCCTGACCGGTGACGGCCGAGATGGCCAGCACCGGGTCGCCCAGACGATCGGCCAGGCGGCGCTGGATTTCCTTCGCCGCCGGCAATTCCGCCTTGCTGACCGCCACGATCTGCGGCCGACCGATCAGGTCGGCGCTGTACTGAGCAAGTTCATCGTGGATCACCCGGTAATTGTCCAAGGGGTCCGACCCGTCCAGCGGTTGCGGTTCGACCAGGTGGACCAGGACACGGGTCCGTTCCACGTGACGCAGGAACTCGTGGCCCAGACCGACACCCTCGTGAGCGCCTTCGATCAGGCCGGGGATATCCGCCATGATGTAGGTGCGGTCCAGGCTGACGTGGACGCGGCCCAGGTTGGGCGAACGGGTGGTGAAGGGGTAGTCGGCGATTTGGGGACGAGCGCGGGAGAGGCGAGCCAACAGGGTGCTCTTGCCGGCGTTGGGCAGGCCGATCAGGCCCACGTCGGCGATGACCTTCAGTTCCAGGACCAGGGTCCGCATTTCCGCTGCGCCCCCCCGGGTAAACTGCCGGGGGGCCTGGTTGGTGGCGCTCTTGAAGTGGGCGTTCCCCTTGCCGCCGCGNNCCAGGACCAGAGTCCGCATTTCGGGATCGCCGCCCCGCGTGAACTGACGCGGTGCCTGGTTGGTGGCGCTCTTGAAACGCAGATTCCCCTTGCCGCCGCGGCCACCGTGAGCGGCGATGACCGAGTCGCCGTTTTCGATCAGGTCCCTCAGCACGTAGCCCCCTGCTGCGTCGCGAACGATGGTGCCGGGCGGGACATCGATACAGACCTGGTCCGCATTGCGTCCGCGACGGTTGCCCCCCTGCCCGTGGCCACCCCCTTTTGCCTTCCAGTGCTTGCGGCCGGCAACCGCCGCCAGGTTGTCGACCCCCTGGACCGCGCGGATGATAATGCTGCCACCATCGCCCCCATCGCCCCCATCCGGCCCGCCCTTAGGGACGTACTTCTCGCGGCGGAAGCTGAGGCAGCCGTCGCCCCCCCGGCCCCCCTCGACCCGAATTTCCACTTCGTCCACAAACACGTCAGGCTGCCCTTCGTCATGTATCATTACGGCACTCAGCCATGATAGCACGTGACGAGGGGTTAGGGGTTAGGGGCTAGGGGTTAGGGGCTAGGGGCTAGGAACTAGGGGCTAGGGGTGAGGGGCAAGAGTAAGGGGGGGGCAACGCACCAGCGGGCGATTGTCCTTCCAGAGGTGTCTGGACCACCTGCTGCTGCCTGCCCCATTTTTCTTTCCCTCACCCCTAGCCCCTAACCTCTCACACTGACCTTGCCGGCCGGCTGACCTTTGGCTATATACCGTCCCTCTTCTCAACTCAAACCGTTCGACTTGGATGGGAATCGAGCGGATCCAGCGCGGCGACGCGGCAGCAGAGCGACCGTACTGGGAGCGGGATTTGGTGGTGCATGCAGGGTAGCGGGCGTCGAGCGGAAGATTTTTTGCGGGGCGACGTGTCCACGTCTGTCGATCCGGCTGGTCGCCGCGGCCGAGAGTGAGATAACCATGAGAGCTCAGCTTACGACCACAATTGTTCTGGTGGGCACGATGCTGGTGGCGGGCCAGGCCGCCGCTCAGTTTCGCTACCGCTACGCCCAGCTGCCCCCTTACCCTTCGCAGACGATGCCTTATCTGCCGCAAACGTTGGAGGGGGGGACGACCAGCACAGTGGCACCCGGCTTTGATCCCTATGCGCCGGGCGCCGGGGCAGCGGCCCCCGCTCCGGCCGTGACCCTACCCGGCGCCACCGCGGTTCCTCCCACAATCACTCTGCCCGGCGTCGACCCCCTGGCCCCCACGACCACGTGTCCCCCCACGGGCTGTCCCCCGCTGCAGCCGGTCCTGGTCGATTTGGGACCTCGCTGGCGGGTCTTTGGCGAATTCCTTTACCTTCGGGCCGGCGACGCGGCGATGACGACCTACGCGGTGCCGGTCAACGGCCCCATCCTCCCGCCCCCGCCTCCATCGCTTCCCGTGGGACCTTACGCGACGATTGACCCGGATCGTGAGCCCGGCTTTCGGGCCGGAGTCGGCTGGTTTACCAGCAAAATTTCCGAATGGAGCGGTACCTACACGTGGTTGGAAAGTCAAACGACCGATAGCGTCAGCGTC
>WVZU01000007.1:16381-17637 GCA_011772275.1 Planctomycetales bacterium
TGGGTATTGGGCGGAAGATACGCGATGCTGGACCAGGATTTTTTGGCCCGATTCACCAATCCGGGCGCCATCACAAATGCGATGACCCATATCGATTTTGACGGCGCTGGAATCCGCGTGGGCCTGGAAGGCGAGTGGTTTTCGCAACGGAACGGTTTCCTGGTGTACGGCAAAGGCTTTGCCAGTTTCCTGGCGGGCGAGTTCACCAGTTCGTTCCGGCAGACGGACAATCTCATCGTGGTCCTTAATACGTCAAGAAAGGACGAACGGATCGTGCCGATCCTGGACTTGGAACTGGGCGTCGGCTGGCGCGGTCCAGGGGATCGCTGGCGGTTTTCGGCCGGTTACCTGTTCAGTTCATGGTTCAACGTCGTGAGCAATGAAGAATTCATCCGAGCGGTGCACACTGGCCAGATCACCGGCATCGACGACACGTTGACCTTCGACGGCCTGGTAGGCCGCGCCGAATTGCGGTTTTGAATCAGCCGCGATTGGGGGTCTTTTGCCGCGAAAATCTCTCCTCCGGTGGTCATGACGTTGGCCATGTGACGCATGGAAGCAGGCCCGTTGTCGCCAGATCATGCTGCGGGCCAGACCAGTGAGGCGATGACGCGTGCCAAAACGCCCGATGCCGATTAACCGATCGCCGTGCGGACGTTCCAGGTGGCAATCATCGATGATGTGATCACCCTCCTCGACGACTCAACCGCGGCCGACGCGAGCTGCAACGAGCTGGGGGAATCGCAGGAGAGGCGAGAACCTGGACGCGGCCCCCAGCGACCACGGCGAGGGTGCTAGTTTTCAACCACGTTGACGCGGCGGCCTTCGCGGTCGAACTGGACGACGCCGTCGACCAGGGCGAAGAGGGTGTAATCGTTCCCCTGGCCCACGCCGCGACCGGGGTGAAACTTCGTGCCGACCTGACGGACGAGGATGTGGCCGGCCCGCACCTGCTGGCCGCCAAAACGTTTTACGCCACGCCGTTGAGCGTTCGAGTCGCGGCCGTTGCGGCTGGAGCCTTGTCCCTTCTTGTGTGCCATCGAACCTGTCCTCGCAGAGTGTTTCGCAAACGAACGATTATCCCGGATGCCGGGGCAGAGGTCAACCGCGTCGCACCACCCCGACCAGGCTGCGTTTGCTTGGATGGCGATACAGGGGTCGGGAGTCTTTTTCGCCACAGCGGTCGGCGTCACTGCATGTGCGGCTCTCCTGTGGCGAAAAAGACTCCTGACCCCGCCCAGGACTGACCCCGTCCA
>WVZU01000375.1:0-4875 GCA_011772275.1 Planctomycetales bacterium
AATTGCTCCCGCCTTTAGAACAACCGTCAGCGATTCTACCCGCGTGCTGAGCATTTGCCTTCAACACTGCGCCGAGCAATTGGGACAATTGCTCTACACTCAATTGCTCTACAATGAGTTGCTCTACACTCAATACACAGGATAGCTTTCCACTGCCCGACTGCCACGCTGCCAGACTGCCACACTGCTTTACCGACCCGTTTCGCTGGGAATCGGGCGTTTCGGGGGATGGGCGGTCTCGGGGGGAGATCAGGCGAAGGGGTCGTAGATCCCGGGGACCGGCACCGGGTATCTGCCTTCGGCATCGGGGACCGTCGGCGGGGTGGAATCGATGGTGTAATCGTCGATGCCCGGGCAGTAGTCTTTGCCCCGCTGCAGGAGTTCGTCCCACTTCAGCAGCTTTCCTGAATAACACGCTTCGCGGCCCAGGATCGACACGAACGTCGACTTGGCACCGAACTCGCCCTCGTTGTAGATCCGGCCCGCCATGAGGCCTTCGATCAGGTCGTGCTGTTCCTGCTGGTGTCCCCCCGGGCTCTGCCCCTCAAACCGCCAATCCTCGTCACCCTGGATCCAGCCGGCGGGACTGGCGATGCCTTTGGTCCCGTGAGCGAATTCGCTGATGTTGGTCCAGCCGCCTTTGAGGTGTCGTGCCTGGCTGTACATCTTGGTCCCGTCCGCAAAGGTGAACTCGCAAAAGGTGTGATCGAAGATCTGCGACTTTGTCCGGTCGCCGTCCAGGCGGCGTTCGCGGCCGCCCATCCCATTGCACTCGACCGGATAAGCCCCCTTCACCCAGCAGGCGATGTCCAGGTTGTGAATGTGTTGTTCGCAGATCTGGTCGCCGCAGACCCAGATGAAGTGGTACCAGTTGTTTACCTGGTAAGCCATCTCCGACTGGTCCGCTTGCCGCTCGCGGTGCCAGATGCCGCCCCCATTCCAGTAGACCCGCTGGTAGATAATGTCGCCAATCGCGCCCTCCTGCAGCCGCTTGACCGTTTCAATGTATTTGGCCTCGTGGCGGCGCTGCAGGCCGACACCCACCATCAGGTTCTTCTGTTTCGCCTCCTCAGTGGCGGCCAGCACTCGGCGGACACCCGGCGCATCGGTGGCGACCGGCTTTTCCATAAACACGTGGCGTCCCTTGCGAACGGCGTATTCGTATTGCTGAGGTTTGAATCCCGGCGGAGTGCCGATCACGACCAGGTCGCAGTCGACGTCAATCGCATGTTTGTAGGCGTCCAATCCCACGAACACGCGGTCCTCGGGCACGTCCACCTTGTCTTTGTAGCGGTCTTTCAGCGCCTGGAGCGCCGTGCTGGTTCGGTTCGCGAACGCGTCGGCCACGGCGACCAGTTTCGTGTTGCCCTTGGTGTTCATGATCTGGGCCGCGGCGCCGTTGCCGCGTCCGCCACAGCCGACAACCACAAACTTGATTTCGTCGCTGCCCGCGGCATGCGCGGTCTTCATCAACGAGCCGCTCAGCGCGGTACCGGCGACAGCGGCGGCAGAACCTTTCAGAAACGTACGGCGGGTGGGGGCAGTCGACATTGCTTTGTTCCTCGAACCAGGCGGGAAAGGGAAGCGCTCGCAGTAGCAACAAGCGCCGGCGTGTGGATCCCAATTATAAAACACCCTGGCTGAAATGAAAACATGTACGGATCTCCGGCAATTGGCAGCCGGATCGGACCGCCGACACTCGCCGCCAACGCACCCGCCAGCTGGGCCTGTCGCCACCGCCTGCCGCCAAGCCAACCCTCACAACGGGCTTGCCATGGGCGAAAAAAACACCACGACTTTTGCCGCTGGCGAAAGTTGCCGAAACGCGCGGCGCTTTTTCGCTGAGCGAAAATTAAGCGTGGCCGGGCCGTGGGGTGAAGCCAACCCTTCGCCGCTCAGTTGAAAAAAATGCGATCTCGATCGACCTACCGCTCGAACGCCGCCGGCGGGCGGCAGGACTGCTCGTTTCGCTCAGCGAAACGGGGGCCAATCGTTATCCCGTGATCAGGCCGGCGTGAGGATCCTGCCAGTACAGTACGGATGAAGAGGTTGCCGGGTTCTGAACCTGACAGGAGGCTCCCCCCCGCTTTCTGTTCGTCGCGTCATCGACGGCGGCGACAAAGGCCAGCAGGGAAAAGGGTCGCGACATGACTTGCAGCCGCTGGTCCGCCAAGTCCGACCAGCCACCCTGCGGGTCCCCGGCATCCGCAATCAGCAGACAGTGGCTCGACCCGCAAGCCCGACGCAGCTTGCGGGCCATCTCCAGCGCCGGCCCGTTACCCCGCTGGTCGGCGCAAATGACAAAGACATGGGGACGGGTATGAACTGCCAGAGCGAGTGCCTCGGAAAATTTCGATGCGCACAGCTTGTGATAGCCTTGGCTGGCCAGTGCCTGGGCGAGCGCGATCCGCCACTGCGGGTCCGAGGCCACGATCAGGATTTCCTGGTGGGAAGGGTCCTGCGTCGGGCAACGGGGGTTCTTTGCGTGGGGGGGAGTCACGGGACGGGCAAGTTTGTGGCCGCGGGGAAATAGAAGCGTTGTGTCGACCGATTCTGCCGATTTGCTCGATCTGTCGCTATGTGAATTATTCACATACCCCATGCAAAATTTTTGCAGCAGCGACCATTCGCCAACCTTTCTAGACTGGTCGGACCGTGAAGGTTAAGTATCGCCAATTTAGGGAGGCAATTCGATGTTGGTCCTGTCTCGCAAAAGGAATCAAGCGATCCAAGTTGGTGAAGACATTGTGATCACCGTGGTCTCGATACAGGGCAATCGAGTGAAGCTTGGGATCCAAGCACCCCAGCACGTTTCGGTGGTTCGGCAGGAGTTGCTGGCGTTCGCACCACAGCCGTGGGGCGGTGCGGCCTTGGGTACCGCTAGTATGGGCCCCGATTCCCAGCCGCTCAGCGATACGGCTCTCCCGGCTCGTTAGACGCCGCTGGACCCGCCACGTGGGTCGGGCTGGCGGAGTTTGTTGACGGGCAGAGCGGTGTGATTTGGGGGCGGGGTCCGCTCAGCTTTTGGCGTTTCCGTCACTGGTCGCGGTCAGCAGCAGGCGGACCAGTTCTACGTCGGTATCGACATCCAGCTTTTCCAGGACGCGGGCGCGGTGTTTTGAGCAGGTTTGGAAGCTGATATCCAGTTGCTTGGAGATCTGCTTCATTGTTTTTCCCGAGGCGAGCAACTCCATGACTTCGCGTTCGCGGGGTGTCAGCGTTTCGATTTTAGCCTGCAGACGGGGCTGCCCACCCGCCGTTCGACGATTTTTTCGATCGTGTTCAATGGCTCGCTGGATATGGTCCAGGAAGTCCTGGTGGTTAACTGGTTTTTCCAGAAAGCCGAAAGCGCCTCCTTCAAACGCTCGGACACAGGTAGGCACATCGCCGTGGCCCGTAATCACGATGACCGGCAGCGGCGATGCCGTTAGATTCAACTGTTTCTGCAGCTCCAAGCCGCTCATCCCCGGCATGCGAATATCCAGGACCAGGCAACCGGGCCGGGCGGGGTCGTAGTTGGCGAGAAATTCGGCGGCCGAGGCAAACACTTCGACTGGCAGCTCGACCGACTCCAGCAGCCACTCCAGCGCCTCACGCAGACTCTGATCGTCGTCGACTAGAAACACGGTCGAATCACTGTTCATCGATCATCACTCCTTCGGCGGCGGGCAGCGAAAAATGAAAGGTGGCGCCCCCTTCGAAATTAGGAGTCACCCAGATGCGGCCCCCGTGCGATTCGATGATGGAACGGCTGATGGCCAATCCCATCCCCAGCCCGTCGCCCTTGGAGGAAAAAAAAGCTTCGAAGACCTGTTCTTCCATATCCTCGGACAAACCGTGCCCTCGATCTTCCACATCGACCTCCACCGATTCCTCGTCACCCCGCCGCGTGCTGATGACCAGCAGGCGGTTGGCCGGTGCGGTCTCCTCCATGGCATCGCAGCCATTGCGGATCAGGTTCAAAATGACCTGCTGAATTTCGATTGGATCCGCCTGCAGGGGCGGCAGATCTTCTTCCAGGTGGAAGCGGATTTTGATTTGACGTTGCCGAGCGTCGGTGGCGACGAACTGGGCCACGTCCTTCACCAGCTCGTTCAGCTCGACCTTTGTCCGGTCCGGCTCGCGCTTTCGCACGAACTGCCGCAACCGGCGAATCACCTCGCCGGCCCGATGCGCGTCGGCAGAGATGCGATCGACCACGCGGGCCAATCGAGCCGGTTCGAACTTTCCGCCGCGCAACCGCATCGCCGCCCCCTCGGCATATGCCGCGATGGCCGCCAGCGGCTGATTGATCTCGTGGGCCAGCCCCGTCGCCATCTCCCCCATCATGCTCAGCCTCGAAACATGGGCCAGCTCGACCTCCTGCCGCTTGATCCGCGCTTCGGCTCGTTTCTTGGCCGTAATATCGCGCAACACCGCTCGACTGTACAGCAACTGCCCGTCCGCGTTTCGGACCGCCGACACATTCATGCTGACTTCCACCACATTCCCATCAGCGCGCAGCAACAGCAGCTCAAAATCCTGCGTCTTGCCGGTGGTGAGGAACAGGCGAAACGAGCGGCGAGCTGCGTCGAGGCAGTCGCGATGATACAGGTCATACACGTGCCGATCGATCACGTCCACCTTGTCGTAACCAGTCACCGTGAGGAATGTCTGGTTGCACTCGGTGACTCGTTGCGTGGCGACATCCACTGAGATGAACATGTCGGGTGCGTTGTTGTAGAGGTCCAGGTAACGCGCTTCGGATACGGTCAATTCCGCAGTCCGCTCTTCCACCCGCAGTTCCAAGTCTTCATGCGCCTTGGAAAGGGCGCGTTCGAAACCTTTGCGATGCGCTATTTCTTGGGCCAGTTCCTTATTGGCGGCCTGCAATTG
>WVZU01000375.1:4914-6966 GCA_011772275.1 Planctomycetales bacterium
GCCCGGTGAACGCCAACCCACCGCTGAGAATCAGCCAGGTATGAGCATCCGCCTGGGCGGCGAAGAAACTGGCGGTGGGCGTGCAGTCCACTCGCCACTCCCGCTCGGCCACGACCAACTTGGTGGACCAGCCGATATCGCCCACCCGAATCGGCGCTTGGTCTGCCTTCCCCTCCGATGCCCCCTCGCCCAGGGAAGAATAAACGACTTGTTGGTCCGATAGATCCGTTACATCGGTCATGGTTATCTGAAATTCTTGGGAGGATCCGGGAGGCTGGGAAGCTTCCACAATCTCATCGATGCGAAAGACCCCCAGCACAAATCCCTGGATGGCTCGGCGGCGATCGCGCACGTTCTCAAGCGGCTTGCCCTTGGCATAAATCGGATCGAAGATCCGGAATCCGCGGCGGTTGCCATTCTTTGGAACCAACGTCACCGGCGCGCTGGCGACCTGGCGGCCCGAATCGCGTGCCAGTTCCAGCGCGCGGCGCTGCTTTGGATCGGAGGCCAGGTCGAAACCAATCGCACTCTCATTGGTAAGCAAAGGCTCCACGTAAAACACCGGATAATATTCATCCCGCTCGCCCGCAACAACCAATTCACCCTCCGCGTCTCGTTCGGTGAAGGCAAAACCGGCCAGGCCTTCGGCCCGCGCGCGGGCTTCGTAGGCGGAACGCTCGCCGCGGGAAACACGCGGCAACCACTCCATCGCCTGGACACCAATGTGGCGGGATAACAGATGCTCATTAAAAGTCGCAAATTCCGTCCGCTCAACACCCACCGAACTGGCATACAAACCCTTGACCGAATGGACCGCGTCCAAATCGCCAGCCAGCCGCTCCTGAATGGCTTGCAACACCTCACGCACACGGCGTTCAAACGTGAACTCAAACCGCGACATTTCCGATCGCTGAGCGTAAAAGAAGGCAAGCGTCGTTACGACAAACGTCACACACAACGGCAGCGCCACAGAAAGACGTCGCGGTTGCCAGATGTCGCGTGGCCGAGCAAAACATATCAGTGCCAGTGGAGTGAAGATCACCACACCAATCACGTCCCCCACCCACCAGGTCCACCAGTTCATGGCCAAAAGTGTCCGGTCGATGCTGCCGGCCAGGTACAACGTGGCCACGCCCCAAGTCGCACCGATCAGACAAGCCAGCGGTCCGCCCAGGGCGAGAAATCCCAGGATGTCCCTTTCGCGCGTCAACGCGTTGGGATGGCCAATCAACCAGCGAATCAGCAGGTAAGCGGCCAGGGCCTGCAAAGTCACACCGCAGGCAATGCTGGTCGTACTCTTGACCGTCGCCGCAACCGCCTCCAGGTCCTCGGCGCGGATCAGCAGCACCCAACCGTTGACCACCCAGGCACCCAGAAATATCCCCGGCCAGACGCGAGAACCCAACAGCAGCAAGCCCGCCAGGGCAATCCCCGATGCCGGCCATACCGCCGTGGCATAGTTGGGCGGAACCGCCAGCAACTGGCCCAGCCGACCCGCCAGGATATAAGCGAACGCCAGCACCAAAGTGTGGGTCAACCACTTCGCCATCATGCGTGGATCCTGCCAACAGCAACCGGTCGCAACGCCCCCTACAGTAGCAACCAGGCAAAAATCCGACAACGAGAAATTCGATCAAATCAAAACCAATGGATCAGTAACCCTGCAGCGGATTGCAGCGGCCACGAGCAACTTCAGGGGGCATTTGGAACAGGCGGCCGCAGAGCGGCCTGCGGTCGCTACCAATACTTGGGGATTTTCAAGAGCCGCAAACAAGGTCCACGGCGGCCATCACCATGCCCTGGTCGCCTCGGGGACCTCCTGGTCACACCCGACGAAAACAAGAAGGCCCGCAACCGGGGCTCGGCCTGGAAGGTGTATTACACGGATTGTCATTGTTTGGCAGCATGCGAGTATGCGTTGGAGCCGTTTCGACTCTCTTAACACATGAATCACATTTTGGAGAGCAGGCTACCCCAGCTCTGAGCCCCGGCATTTATGCCGGGGCGATGATGTCCATCACCCCACCGGCGAGGCCCGTTTACGGGCCTTCT
>WVZU01000375.1:7077-7262 GCA_011772275.1 Planctomycetales bacterium
GAACCTCGTGCTAAAGCACGAGGCTATTCGCATGAAGCCAGAAAAGCACGGGGCTGCTGACAGGAAACCGGAAAGGATCACGTGTGCGACAACTACCAGTTGCTGCAATCGGCTAAGGGTTACGCAAAGCAAAATGCACCCCAGCCTGGAAGTCGGTTGTCTCCAGCCGACCGCTGACCGTCTCT
>WVZU01000374.1:0-2115 GCA_011772275.1 Planctomycetales bacterium
CTCGATTTCCTCCTCGGTGCTGAATCTTCCCACGCTTAACCGAATCGTCCCCCGGGCAACCTCTGGGCTTACGCCCATTGCGGCCAGCGTGGCCGACATCTTGGTTGTGCCACTGTGACAGGCCGCGCCGGTGGAGGCGCAAAGCTGGGGGATTTGGTTGAGCAGTTCGTCGCCGCGGACGCCCGGAAAACTGACGCTTAACGTATTGGGCAAACGCTCTGCCGCCACCGCATGGACGACAATCTGTCGGTCCAGCTGTTTCGCCAGTGCATGTTGCAGCCGGTCGCGCAAACCGGCCAGCCGTAGCCTGGCACCTGGCAGGTCGCTGGCCGCCAGTTCGGCCGCCGCGCCGAGACCGACGATTTGCGCAACGTTTTCGGTGCCGGGCCGCAGTCCCCGTTCTTGCCCGGCCCCGCGGAGTACCGGTTCCAGTTGCACGCCCTCTCGCACGTACAGGGCGCCAACCCCTTTGGGGCCGTAGAACTTGTGGCCGGCCAGGGTCAGCAGATCCGCGCCCAGCTGATCCACGTTGACGGGAATCTTCCCGGCCGACTGTGCCGCGTCGACGTGCAACAGAACCCCCGCCTGGCGGCAGATCGACGCGATTTCTGCGATTGGCTGGACCGAGCCCACCTCGTTGTTGGCGTGCATGATGCTGACCAGGATGGTATCGCCCCGAATCGCCTGGGCGACATCTGCCGGATTCACGACGGCGGCCGCATCGCAGCCCACGATGGTCAAGGCGAAACCGGATCGTTGCAGCCAGCAAGCCGGTTCGACCGTGGCCGGATGTTCGATGCTGGAGATGACCAGGTGCCCCTGACGGTTGGGTGCCCTCTGCAACAAATAACCTTGAATCGCCAGGTTGCTGCTCTCGGTACCCCCCGAAGTAAAGACAATTTCGTGGCTGGCGCAGCCTATCAGTGCCGCGACCTGCTGTCGGGCCNNCTTCGTAGAACGGCAGCATCGCCTCCCGCACTGGACCATCCACGGGCGTCGTCGCGTTGTAGTCAGCGTAAATGTAGTTCATCGATCATTCGATGAATTGCGATTCAGCCGGTCGATCAGCTGCCGCAGGTGACCGAGGCTGCGGCGGTTGAAGTGGAACACCAGCCGCGTCAGGTGGGCTAGTTCCGGTTCGTCCGCCTCCTCGTCCAACGGTCCGCGCTGTACGAACTGTCCGCTGTTGAGAATCTTGCTGAAGTGGACATTGATTTCTTCCAGCGCTTCGTCGGCNNGCGGAAGACCAAATTCCGCTTCACGTACCGCATGCTGTGGTAACGGCGATAGAAGTTTAATGTTTCCTCCACCGCTTCTTCCACATTATCGGTCAGTTTATACAGCGAAGTATCCTCGGCAGAGATCATCCCGCCCTGCAGCAGCTGCCGCTGGACAAACTTGTGCCAGTCCTGCCAGAAGCTGCCGCCGGGGGCGTCCAGCAAGACCACGGGCACCAGGTCCCGCTTGCCGGTCTGCAGCAGGGTCAATACCTCCAGGCCCTCGTCCAGCGTCCCGAACCCGCCGGGCAAAAGGCAGACGGCATCGCATTCCTTGACGAACATCAGCTTGCGAGTGAAGAAGTACTTCATGTGGACCAGCTTGTGATCGCCGCGGATGATGGGATTCGAATCCTGCTCGAAGGGCAACATGATATTCAGTCCCATCGAATGTTCACGGCCCGCTCCGCGATGCCCCGCTTCCATGATGCCGCTGGCCGCACCGGTGACGATCAGCCAGTCTTCCGCGGCCATTCGCCGGCCATAGGCTTCGGCTTGCAGATAGGCGGGGTCGTCGGAGGCGGTGCGAGCCGAGCCGAATACGGTCACTTTGCGGTGGGCACGATAGGGCGAAAAGACCTTGAAGGCGTAGCGCAGTTCACGCAGCGTGCGGCTGAGGATCTTCAAATCGCCGCGGCTGGTGTTGTCCAGCTCCAACTTCTCTGCAGACTCCTTGATCAGCTGGATCAAGTCGCGAATGCGGTCGCGACGCTGGTCGTCGTCCGCAGGCAGCTGGAGAAATGCGGAATCTGACCAAGAAGCCTGGTCGTCATGGCGTTGCAGGTCGGTCACGATGTTTGCTCTCGTTGAAGGAATGGCGCCATTTTTTTCAACGTCA
>WVZU01000374.1:2163-7068 GCA_011772275.1 Planctomycetales bacterium
GACTGGGGATAGAGTCGTTGTTGCCGCCCGACATTTTTGCAATCCGACACTCGTTTTCTGCCACTCAACAAAAACACCCGACGCACTGTACGCGCGCCGGGCTTGACGGTGATCTCGAGACTTTCCGACCGCGACACGGCGACGGGTCGGTCTTAGGCCGAGGGACGGCGAAAGTGCTGGTAGGCCAGAATCACCTCATACAGATCCTCGGAAATCGTGACCTCGTCGTCGCCGAAATCCTCCAGCCAGGTCCGCTTGCTGTGGGCGGCCTCGGCCAGCAGCGGCATGATCCGGCCCAGGGGTACGCTGACCGTAGGGGAAACCGTCCTGGTGGCCGTGGCCCCGTTCTCTTCCGGACCGTAATAAACTCTTAGCTGGCTTGCTGACATTTGTAATATCCTTGTCGCGTCTTCGATCACGCCCTGGTCATGATGCCCATCCGGTCGGCATCGCCCTCCTGTCCGTCCGGTATCTGGATCACCTCGCTCCTTCTATCGGCAACGGGCGCTGAAAACGTTTGACCTAATTGACAAGAAAATACCGCTTGTTCCTAAAACGCCTTCTGCAGCGGTGGGCTGCATGCTAGCATGCAGCGCGGTTTGGCAAGCGGGGGAGTCCAGGTAGAGTCTGCCCGCTGCGCCAGGGTCCCCGTATGTTGTGATCGCAGTGGGGGACACGGAAACCAGATGCAAAAGTGGTCCGGCCCTTGTCGTGCTGCTCGGACCGCTTGTCGGCCAGCTGATGCGCCCAATTTTTCTTGCTTGGCTCGTGTCACATGAGATGCGGTGTGGGGCCATTCCGTGCTTGTCTTGCCCGGTGCCAGCAGCTGGCCCCGCAATTAAAAACAGTGCCAGCAGCTGGCCTGGTAATAAAAAAAATTCTTTGGCCGAATCCGTCTTGACTGCGGAATTCTCTTTCCGTATTCTCCCGCCCTCGACTGACTGGGTTGGCCAGGTCGTCCGGCACCCGCCCAGTTGCGAGGCACAATCCAATCGCTCCCGGAAATTGGTTGAAAAAGAGTCCTTTGCCCCCCTGGGACCCGATCGCCAAATTCCGGGGGCCTTTTTATGCGCCGGATGGGGACCTGCGGGAGTCGGGACCGGTCTTTTGGGGAGAAAGATCGAGGGCGGGCCATCCGGCTTGTCCGCGGCTCGGCCCGCAAAGCGATCCCAAGTTGCCGAGGGAAGGGGAAAATTTAGGGGGTGCATTTCACGGATTGTAATTGTTTGGCAGCATGCGAGTATGCGTGGGAGCCGTTTCGACTCTCCTATCACATGGGTCACATTTTAAAGAGCAGGCTACCCCAGCTCTGAGCCCCGGCATTTATGCCGGGGNNCATTTATGCCGGGGCGATGATGTCCATCACCCCACCGGCGAGGCCCGTTTACGGGCCTTCTCATTGTTGCGGCTTCAGCCCTGGCGATCACGCGTGGTGCTGTTTGATTTCCTGTTGTTCCTCCGCAAGTCATCCCAGGCTAAAGCCAGACAACGGCAAGCCCCGTAAACGGGGCTCGACAGATTTTTTTACGCGATCTGAACCTCGTGCTAAAGCACGAGGCTATTCGCATGAAGCCAGAAAAGCACGGGGCTGCTGACATGAAACCGGAAAGGCTCGCGCGTGCGACAACTACCAGTTGCTGCAATCGGCTAAGGGGTTACGCAAAGTGCAAAATGCACCCAAATTTAAGGCCTGAAAAAAAGCTAGGCCTCTGCAAAATGTTCGACGCTCTCCAGCTGAGCGATAACCGTCACACCCCCTTCACTGACCGTGAAGCCCCGCGCGCGGTCATGATCTGGATCGAATCCGACCACGGTCCCCGGCGGGATCCGCACCCCCTTGTCAATGATCGCTCGCCGGATCCGTGCCCGCCGCCCAATGTCCACGTCATCGAACAGGATTGAGTCCTCGACGGTGGCGAAGCTGTTGATCCGCGTGCCGTTGCCCAAAATAGAGCGTCTCACACTGCCGCCGGAGAGAATCGAGCCGGGACAGACGATGCTGTCCAATGCCTGGCCGCGACGGCCTTCCGGGCCCTCCTCGGCGAACACGAACTTGGGGGGCGGATAGTTGCGATGGTAGGTGCGGATCGGCCACTGGGTGTCGTACATGTTCAACAGCGGATCGACCGAAATCAGGTCCATGTTCGCTTCGTGGTAGGCGTCCAGCGTGCCCACGTCCCGCCAGTAGGCGTCGATTTTCCTATTCTCGTCCCGAAACGGGAAAGCGAACACGCGGTAGCTGTCGATGATCGAAGGGATAATATCCCGGCCAAAATCATGGGCGCTCTGCTGGTGCGTGGCGTCCTTGCACAGCTGTTCGAACAAAAAACGAGCATTGAAAACGTAGATGCCCATCGAGGCCAGCGCATGGCTGGGGTCACCGGGCAGCGTCTTGGGTTGCGCCGGTTTTTCCTGGAAACCTCGGATTCGGTTCTCGCCGTCAACCTCCATCACACCGAACTGGCGGGCTGCGGTGGCAGACACGCGCAGAGCGCCGATCGTCAACTCGGCGTTGTTCTGCTGGTGAAAGGCCACCATTCTGGCGTAATCCATTTTGTAAATGTGGTCGCCCGCCAGAATCACCAGTAGTCGGGGCTGGGCCTTCTCCAGGGCGTAAATGTTCTGGTAAACGGCGTCGGCTGTACCCTGGTACCAGTGTTCGTCGATCCGCTGTTGGGGAGGCAGGATGTCGATGAACTCGCCCAGTTCGGGCGAGAGCAGATTTCGCCAGCCGAGATTGATGTGCCGTTCCAGGCTGAGCGCCTTGTATTGGGTTAATACCAGCGTGCGGCGGATATTGCTGTTGATGCAGTTGGAGAGGGCAAAATCAATGATGCGGTAGGCACCCCCAAAGGGCACCGCCGGTTTGGCCCGGTCGCGGGTCAACGGCTCCAGTCGCGAGCCCTTGCCGCCGGCCAAAACAACGGCCAACACGTCGTGCATCTTGGTCATGGGGAAAGCTGGGGGCAAGCAGCCGTGTTGTGATTTCCGAGGACCACGATGGGTGGCCCAACCAGGTGGCCAGACTGAGGTAAATTCGCAGCCGTTTTCGAACGCCGGTAAATTCTACCGCGTCGTGAGGATTGCCCCTAGTCCGCATGGGGTTCCCTGCCTGGCGTCGTTTGGCGAGTTGATTTTCGTTGGACATCCCGTGCCTGGGGCTGGCGCCCCAGGCGGTAGCCTGTCGCCGCGTTGCGGCTGGTTGTTTGTTGGGGGCGTTCCACGCGTTAGCGCGCTGCGTCGACCCACTCGCGGTGCCACAGTTCGAGGACCAGCAGAGCCCAGAGTCGGTCGCTGTGGTCCCGCTGGCCGCGGGTGTGCTGGTCGATCAGGCGGCTGACCGCTTCGGGTCGAAAGTAACCCCGTCCGCGGGCGGTCCTGTCGGTCAGCGCGTCGCGCAACAGATCTTGCAGTGGATTACGAAACCAGTGGTCCAGCGGCACGCCGAAGCCCATTTTGGGTCGGCGAAACACGGTCGGGGGGACCAGATCACCAAACGCCTGCTGCAGGATCCACTTGCCCCGCCCGCGGCGGTATTTTAGCTGGATCGGCATCCGCGCGGCCAGTTCCACCAGGCGATGGTCCAGCAGCGGCTGGCGGCATTCCAGCGAATGGGCCATCGAGGCCATGTCGACTTTGTGCATCAAGTCGCCGCTCAAGTAGGTCTGCAGGTCGGCCAGGGAGGCGGTGGTGACCGGATCCCGGCCAGCGGCCTGTTGCCAGGCGCGGCCCAGAAAATCGTACGGATCTGTCTCGGGCAGGCGGTCCAAAAACGCGTCGGCGTACAGCTCAGCCCGCTGCTGCTGGTTGAAAATCGCAATCCACTCCAGGTATCGCCGCGCCGGTGGCAGTCTGAGGGGTTCCACCAGCCGCTGGAAGCGTCGCAAGGCGGATTTCCGACGGCTGCCAGGGATTCTCTGCCAGCAGCTGGCCGCGGCGGTGGCACGGACCATCCTTGGCAGCCGGTCGATCACCGCTCCGCTGCGGATGGCTCGGTACCGCGGATAGCCAGCAAACAGTTCGTCTCCCCCATCGCCGGTCAGGGCGACCGTCACGTGTTGTCTAGCTTGCTGGGAGACGTACCAGGTGGCGATGGCGGAACTGTCGGCAAACGGTTCGTCAAAATGCCAGACCAGTCGCGGCAGCAGTTCGGGCAGCTTGCCTTCGACCAGCTGGTTGTCGATGTGAAATTCCTGGTGTTCGGTGCCCAGGAAACGGGCGACCTCGCGGGCATAGGGGGATTCGTCGTAGGCCGGTTGCGCAAAGCCAATCGAAAATGTTCGGACGGGCCGGGCGGACAACTTTTGCATCAGCCCCACGATCAGAGACGAGTCGACGCCGCCGGAGAGGAAGGCGCCCAGCGGGACGTCGCTGCGCATCCGCAGCTGCACCGCCTGAGTCAACTGTTCGCGCAGCTGTCGGCCGTACTGTTCGGCAGGGAGCGTCACTTCCTGGTTCCAGTCTGGCGACCAGTAGCAGCGGACGGAAAATTTGCCGTCCTGGTAGATCCCCAGGTGGGCCGGCGGCAGCTTGGCGATCCCCTCGAAAATCGTGTGGGGCTGCGGCACGTACTGGTACGTCAGGTAGGCGTCCACCGCTCCGGGCGCCACCTGCCGCGGTACGTCCGGGACCTGGAGGAGGGCCTTGATTTCGCTGGCGAACAGCAGCCGGCCCGGCTGGTGCTGATAGACCAGCGGTTTCTGTCCCAGCCGATCGCGAACCAGGATCAGCCGCCGCCGGGACTGGTCCCAAATCGCGATCGCAAACATGCCGACCAGGTGCCGCACGAAATCGGTACCCTCGTCTTCATACAGATGGACGAGGGTCTCCGTGTCGCATTGGGTGCGGAACGTATGCCCGTTGCCCTCCAGCCGCTGTCGCAGCTCGCGATAATTGTAAATCTCG
>WVZU01000071.1 GCA_011772275.1 Planctomycetales bacterium
TACAACCTGAACAAGGTGGCCAAGCTGCATGGTGTGGGCGTGATCAACTTGAACGACATTGCCAACGCGCTGAAGCCGGTCTTTTTGCCTGGCGAATCGATTGAGGTCCGCGTGGTCAAACCGGGCGAGGAGCCGGGGCAGGGGGTCGGGTACCTGGACGACGGCACGATGATCGTCATCGAAGGGGCTCGCGATCACATCAATGAAGAAGTGCAGATCACGGTCACCAGCGTGTTACAGACCAGCGCGGGTCGCATGGTCTTCGGCAAGCTGGCTCCAGCCGCTTGAGCGGGGCTGGCATCCGCGCGAGTTCGGCAGTGCCGGGGCAAGGGCGGCTGGTTTTTGGGGGGATGGCGGGTCTGGGA
This sequence comes from Planctomycetales bacterium, assembly GCA_011772275.1. GTDB lineage: Bacteria > Planctomycetota > Planctomycetia > Pirellulales > UBA7805 > CS4-C045. The sequence continues at coordinate 366 of WVZU01000071.1, forward strand.
GCTGGCGCGTGAGGCTGTAGCCTGTCGCCGCGTTGCGGCGGGTGTTTGGTGGGGTCGCGATTGCTGGGGCTGGCGCGGGAGGCTGTAGCCTGTCGCCGCGTTGCGGCGGGGAGTCGGGCCGGCCTACATCTTTTCGACGACCTCGATGCCGAGCAGTGAGAGGCCCAGTTTGAGCGTGCGGCCGGTCAAGTCGCACAGCAACAGGCGGCTGGCCCGCTGGGCTGCCGTCTGGGCCTTCAGCACGGGGCATTCCTGATAGAAGGTGGAATACTTTTCGGACATTTCAAACAGGTAGGTCGTGATTTGATTGGGCCGGTAATCCTCGAGGCTGGCCTCGAGTGCCTCGGAAAGCCGGATCAGCGCCAGCCCAAGCGCCCGTTCGGCCGGATGCGCCAGGGTGATCACGGCACCCGATTCGTGTAGCCGGTCCCTATCCACGTCCCCTTTGACGAAGATATTGCGGACGCGGGCATAGGCATACTGCATGTAGGTTGCCGTGTTGCCGTTCAGGGCCAGCATTTTGTCGTAGCTGAAGATGTAGTCGCTTTCCCGGTTCTGCGACAGATCGGCGTATTTCAAGGCGGCGATACCGACGATTTCGGCGATCCGCTGGCGGTCTTCCGGCGACAGTTCGGGCGTCTCCTTGAGGTCATCGTTCTGGCTGACGACAGCCAACGCTCTCTGGACCGCTTCGTCCAGGAGGCCTTCGAGGCCGACCGTGGTGCCCGCGCGGGTCTTGAACGGCCGGCGATCGTCGCCCAGCACGGTACCGAATTGGACGTGTGCAAAATCGATGTTGTCGTAACCCCAGCGACGGGCCGTGGCAAACAGCTGCTGGAAGTGCAGGCTCTGGCGATGATCCACCACGTACAGGATCACGTCGGGCCGCCAGGTTTGCTGACGGTATTGGATCGTGGCCAGGTCGGTGGTGGCATACAAAAAGGCCCCATCCTGTTTTTGTACGATCATCGGCGTCTGGTAACCTTCCAGAAACACGCAAATGGCCCCGTCGCTGTGGCTGGCGATCTTTTTCGCCTGCAGTTCGGAAACGACGCTGGCCAGGCGATCCTGGTAATAGCTTTCTCCCAGCGTGTCATCGAACTGCACCTTTAATCGCCGGTAGATGCGATCGATATCTTCCAGGCAATACGGCAGAAACTCTTGCCAGAGTGCTCGATTGGTTTCGTCGCCGGCGTGCAAGTTTGCCGTTTCCCGCAGGACCGCGCTGGCGATATCTGCGTTTTCGCGGGCCAGGGGACCCAGCGTCCCATCGGTTTCGACTTGTTTCAGCTTGCCGGTCAGGGTCTCCAGGTCATGGCGAGCGGCAGCCACCTGGTGTTCGGTTTTCTTCAGCGCCTTGGCCGCCCGTTTTTCTTCCTTGGGGTCGGCACGGGGGGGCGCCTCGCGTTGCGCCTCCAGCTGTTCGGTCAACTGGGCCACCCGTTTCTGGGCCGCCCGCAACCCGGCCCTTCCCTGATGGTACTCGACCAGCTGGTTCACCAGTCGATACAACCTGGCCAGCTCCTGAACCGGTGCCTCGCGGTACGCCTGCGGGTTGAGAAAATGCTTGTAACCGTAGATGATCATCCCGAACTGGGTGCCCCAGTCGCCGATGTGGTTGTCGCTGATGACGCGGTGTCCCAAAAAACGCAAGGTCCGCGTGAGGGCATCCCCGATGACGGTCGAACGAATGTGGCCAACGTGCATCGGTTTGGCGACGTTGGGTGCCGAATAGTCGATCACGTAAGTCCGCCGATCCGCAGCCTGGTCAATTCCCAGACGCGGGTCGGTCAGCGCGGCGTTCAGCTGTTTTTCGAGCCAGTCGTCGCGGAGCGTCAAATTGATGAAGCCGGGGCCCGCGATCTGGGGCGGGTGGCAGAAAGCGGCGACGTCCAGGCCATCGACAATCTGCTGGGCCAGCTGACGGGGCGGCTGGCCCAGCCGTTTGCCCAGCGGCATGGCACAGTTGGCCTGGTAGTCCCCGTGCCGTGCATCCTGGCTGGGACGCACCATGTCGACCAACGGCTGCAAGTCCTGGTCGGTCAATGGCTGCAGGGCGGCGGCGAACCGCCGGCGAAGTTCCGCGAGGGTGTTCATGCTGAAAGAACCTAGTCTTTCAGCATCAGGCCCGCAATATCAGCGGGCAGCTCGACCGGCCTCGCATCGCTCCACAACTGCTCCAATCCGTAATACTCCCGCGTCTCTTCGATAAACAGATGGATCACGACCGTGCCGTAATCCAGCAGAATCCAGCGGCTTTCCTGATAGCCCTCGATACCTTCCCGCTGATCGTGCAATTCGTCTTCCAGCTTGTGATCAATCTCTTCGCTGATCGCATGCAGCTGGCGACGGCTGGTACCGGTAGCCAGGACAAAATAATCGAAAATCGGGGTGAGATGCCGCATGTCGAGGATCACGATATCACGACCGTTATTTTCGGCGGCGACTCGAGCCGCAGCCAATGCCAGTTGCAGGCTGCGCGATCCAGCGGCAGGGGGGGTAGCCGTAGCGGGGGAACTGCTCTTCAATCCGATCACTCGACTCCGTGGATACTCGATTCCCAGGAAAGGCTCGCCTCCCAGGACGCTTTCGGTCCCGGAACAGCGCCTGATGTTTTTATTTTACTCGAAGGGTTCACAAATTCCAGCGGCCCGGCCCGCGGCCGTTTGGTCGGCTGGCCGGCCGGGCAAGGGTGGCCTCTGCCGGCTGGGAAGGGGGGAGGGGGTGGAAAGGGGGTGGGGGGGGCGAAAGCCTTGCTGCGGGGCCCGTTCGGGGGGCGCCTGCCGGGCTGGGGGATCTGGGCGGCATCATGGAGCGCGGGCGGCCAGCGGCGGACAAGAGTGCGTATGGACTCTTTGGGGTACCTGCCGCTGGGGGATGTGGGGAGGCTGGGTGCGCTCTTTGACAAAATACAGTTCCAGCCGCACCAGTTGTTCGTCCGGGGCGTGTCGGGCGTTCCAGTCGCGGCAGAGGTACTGACAAAAGCGGCGGATATCCGCCGTATGGCGGCCGGGTGTCCGCAGTTTTTCCATGTATTTCCGCCAGCGCATGTTGGGGTAGGTACCGGCAATCCGCGGTGGCGGAGCGAATGTTGGAGGTTGACCGGTCCGCAGGTCGAGCTGGCGGCCGTTCTGCAGGTATCCCTTGACCACAAACCAGCCATCGGACAGGAGGGGGTGCGGGGCGAACAGCTGCCAATTCTGGTCCAGCCGGAGTTGTCTTCCCAGCTGATAGACGGTCTGGGGCGGGATCAGGCGCGGCTGTCCCCACAAGTGGATTGTTGTCTGCGCCGTCAACCAGCTGATCCTCCAACCTGGTAAGGATTTTAAGTTATAGGAAACAATGTAAGCGATCACGATCAGCAGAACCGGCTGCAGGACCCACCACGATCTGATTCGGCGCCGGCGCACCTGGAGGCAGCACGTCAGCCGTCCCAGCCAGCGACGATTTGCGGCGGCCCAGCGAGAGAGGCTGTTTCCCAGGGCGGCGCACGGTTTCCCGGACAATCCCTGTGCCAGGGGCCGCAGCAACCGGTTGTGCCGCATCAGGACCCGCAGGGCGTCGAAGCGCAGATGTCGTCCGCCGGCGGCGTCAGCGACCACCCAGCTGTTCTCACTTTTCACCAGCTCCGCAATGGTCTCATCCACCGACGCTCGACGGATCCGCACCTCCCCGACCAGCAGCAGTGTCCGCCACAGCAATGCCAGGCGGCGGCCAAGCGGGCAGGTGTCATCGTAGTAAATCACGGGGCGTGCGCCACGGTGGCCGCGTATCTTCTGCCAGCCCCAGTCCCAGACGGCGCTGGGTATCAGCACGGACACCGCCACCATGCCCACAAAAGGAAACACTCCCAGATACATAGCCAACTGGAAGGCCACGTGCATCGCCAGCAACAGCACAAACAGCACAGTGCGAAAGAGGCCATTTCGCCACGGCACGAACAGGATCAGCGGCGTCAGCAGTTCCAGGTAGAGAACATAGAACGTGGACGCGCGTAACAAACGGGGGAAGTTCAACAGCCATTCACCAAAGGGCGTGGTCAGCATCCCGATATTCAAGGCGTAGTAGGCCGCACTGCCATGACTGTGCCACTGATCCGAGGTCTTCAGCAACCCGGCAAAACCGTAGACACAGGCCAGTTGGACCAGCAACGCGAACGTGGCCAGATCCGCCACGCGCTGGCGACGTTGGGAAAGGGAAACGTTCAAGGCACTGTCGACGGCATAGCGTGCGCCAAGCGGTAGAAACATGCCAAGGAACAGCAGCAGGCGGAGGAGCGTATCGCCGCCGGTCAAAATCTGCGGGTTGCGCAACTGGAGCGAGATCAACAAGAACCAGGAGACGGCCGTCATCAGCCGTGTCCGCCAGCCGACCAGCATCAGCAGGGCGAACACCGCGGCCCCCGCGAACAGCAAACCCTGGACCCAGGCCTGGCCGCTGAGCATATGCAGGGAGAGATGGGAGGGGCGAAAAAAATTGACATTCCTCGGCAGGGTGCCCGCGTCGGAATAGTGGGCGGTCAGGTCGCGGGCACGCATCGCCAGATCGACCAGGACGGCCGTGGCCAGCCCGATCCGCAGGACGGCCAGAGCACGAAGGTCGACACCAAAATACTGGCTGGCCCACCGCCGCAGACCGGTATGTTGAATCTGGGCGCCGGTGGCCCCCAGCAGGAACCCCAGCCCGGCACACCAAGGGATGGCCGTCGCCTGGGGAACGGGGTCACCGAACAGGGCCCAGGTGGCGGTGACGGTGAATGCCAGGGAACCGGCCAGGGCTCCCCCCCAGAAGCCCACCCAGAATTCGCGTTGCCACAGCACGTTTCACCCCACGCTCTGCCCAACAACCTCTCGCTCTGCCCGGGATGCATTACACGGATGGGTAACACTTTCGCCGACTGCCGGCGGGGCCCCATGTAGCCGAATTCGTGAGAATTCGGATAGTCTCGGCGGTAACCAAGTCAAGCTACTGAAGTCTCACGACTTGAGCTACCATTTGGCTAAAGTTATACGGATTGCAATTGTTTGGCAGCATGCCTGGTATGCGTTGGAGCCGGCTAGACGCTTATAACACATGGATCACATTTTGGGGAGCAGGCCATCCCTCTGAGCCCCGGCATTTATGCCGGGGCGATGATGTCCACCACCCCACCGTCGAGGCCCGTTTACGGGCCTTCCGGCCGTGGCGGCTTCAGCCCTGGCGATCACGCGTGCTGCTGCTTGGTTTCGTGTTGTTCCGCCGCGAGTCGGCCCAGGCTAAAGCCAGACAGCACAAAGCCCCGTAAACGGGGCTCGATACCCATTTTACGCGACCTCGACCCCGTGCTAAAGCACGGGGCTAGTCGCATGAAGCCAGAAGAGCAGGGGGCTGCTGACATGAAACCCGAAAGGCATGGGGTGCGATAACAACCAGTTGCTGCAATCGGCTAAGGTGTTACGCCAAGTGCAAAATGCACCGCTCTGCCCGGCAACCCCACGCCGTGCCAGCCCGTTCTCCGCTGACCGTTCCGACATTATAACAGCCTGCCAATCGAATCAGGTCCGCATCGGTTCGATGCAGGCCGGGCTGTCGTTGGTTGGTTTGTTTACCAAGGTGCTGACCGGGTCGGCGACCAGCCAGTGATTGGGGGCCGGTCGCAGCAGCTGCTGCAGGGGTGCCAGATCCTCTTGATCGCAGTCCAACCAGGTCTCGTAGCAGGAGGGCTCCAGGATGACCGGCATGCGATCGTGAATATCGCGTGACCGTTCGTTGGCCGCGGTGGTGATGATCGTCCCCGATTCCAGGCCATCCTCCCCTTCCTGTCCGCCGGACCAGGTTTCCCAGAGTCCGGCGAAGGCAAAGGGCTGGTGATCTGCCCGGTGAAAATAGTACGGTTGTTTGGCACCGCCGGTCTTCTGCCACTCGTAATAGCCGTCGCTAACGATCAGACAGCGTCGTCGCCGAAACGCTTTACGAAAGGACGGCTTGCTGTCCACGGTTTCGGCTCGCGCGTTGATCAGGCGGTTGCCGATGCTGGCCTCCTTGGCCCAGGCAGGGACCAGGCCCCACCGCAGCATGACCGCCTCGCGTCGTTTATGGCCGGGCGGCTGCCGGACCGCCAGAATTTTTTGGGTGGGGGCGATGTTGTAGCGCGGCGGCAGGGGGGTGCTCACCGCATTCAGGGGCGGCAGGCCAAACTGTTGGGCAATCACCTGGGGCGGCGTTCGCAAAGTGAACCGGCCACACATGACGAAACCTCTGGTGATCGTTTGTCGGTTGGGTCTATGATAGGTTCTGCCGGCAAGGGAGCGGGGGGTCGCTGGCCGGGAAGGCAGCTTGGCATTTCCACGACCGCCAAGCGCTCAACAGAGCGCCGTACATGGGGCTCTGCAAATATGTTGCTCCAGCGCCCCCTGTTGATACCCGGAAATCCTCAGCAGAACCTGATGATCGAACGAGCGGCTGCGACCGCCGGGATCCGGTTTTAGTCTACTAACTTTGTTCCGCGGGAACACCCGACATCAAAACGGCTCGACCTTTCCGGCACTCGTATGAAACCCCCTTCCTCCAGTCTTGTTTCGGGCCGCCCTACCGGTCTGGTTGCTGCGGAATGGTTACCGTCGGCCGGTTCCCCCCCGACGGCTCCGCATCACTTTCTGCGACCTGCTCCCCCGCCGCGGCCGGGCAGTGAGCCGTTCGGCCGCCGCATGCAGCAGGTTGGCGCTTGCTTGCGCGCGGCCCGGGTGGCCGCCATTTACCTGGTGCACGGGACCTTTGTGGGAAATGATCCGTGGGGATCGCATGCCACCTTGAACACGTTCGCGCCACGTTACGCCGGCTGGTGGCGCCGTCATACCAAGCGTCTGATCGACCGCATCATGGACGACACGGCCAACTACACGCGGCCTTACGCAGAAATGCTGCAACGGTCGTTGCATACCGAGGGCGAACCTGCCATCCCCGTGCGGCGTTTCATCTGGTCGGGTGAAAATAATCACATTGGCCGTGCGGCGGCGGCAGTGGCCTTGATCGACCGGCTGGCGGCGGGCAACTTCACGCCTGGCCAGCGGGTATTGTTCTGGTGCCACAGTCACGGCGGCAACGTGCTGGCCCTTTGCTCGCACCTGCTGGCGGCCAACGCGGAGGTGCGGAATCGTTTTTTTCGGGCGACAGAGGTCTATTATGGTCCGCGGGGTGGGCCGGACAGCCCGAACGCCGCGTGGCGGCGAGTCCGCGAGTTGCTGGATCGACCGCGGGGGGGGGAACAAGTCCCGCCGTTTTTGCGCGATCGGGGCCTCGGCTCGGAAGGCTCGGCCCGCCGGCCGGCGACCGCCCTGGACGTGGTTACCTTGGGGACCCCCATTCGCTACAGCTGGCACACGGCGGGTATCGACCAGCTGCTGCATTTTGTCAATCACCATCCGGTCCGCGGGCACCCGGATCACAAGTCGGCCCTGCCGCGTCATCTGGGGGACGTCCTGTTCGGCACGGGCGGCGACTACGTCCAACACATGGGCATCGAAGGAACGAATTTCCCGCCGCTCCCCTGGTGCTGGAGGACCTGGCTGGCCGATATCCGGCTGGCCCAGCTGATCTCGCCGGAACTGAAGTGGTATCACCTGCCGCGGCGGGTCAAGGCGGGACGGAGGGTCCCTGGTGCCGGCACCACCTTGCTGGTCGACTATGGCCGCGAGCGTAGCCGCTGGATCCGACACATGGCGGGTCATTCGATCTATACCCGCACCGGCTGGATGCTGTTCCACGCCGAGCAGGTTGCCCGTTGGCTGTATGCGACCCGGCAACCTGCCCCGGCGGAACGCCCCTGAAAAATGGTCGTGGCATCCGGTACACTGGCCGGTTCCACGGTTCTTTTGCCCCCCGCACCCACCTGATGAGAAGATCACGTGTCAGGAAGAATCAAACAGCTGCTGGACGCCGGCCAGATTGTCCGCACGATGCATCTTGGGCAGTTGCCCAGTCCGAAACTGATCGAAGTCGCGGCCGTGGTGGGTGGTGTGGATGGCATCTGGATTGACCAGGAACATTGTGACATCAGTACGGCGGACTTGGAAATTTTGCTGGTGGCTTGTCGAGCGGCGGGGATGGACGCGTTCGCGCGGGTAGCTCCCACCGATTACGCCACGATCATGCGGCCCATGGAGGCCGGTTGCAGCGGCGTGATGGTCGCTCAGATCCGCACGCTCGACCAGGTCCACGCGTCTGTCAAGTGGGCCAACTTCCCCCCGCTGGGGGAACGTGGCGTGTACCCGGGAAATTTCGAAGGGGCGTGGGGAACGGTGGATCTGGCCAGCCACGTGGCGCGTGCCAACCGCGATCGGTGGCTGGCGATTCAGATCGAGACGACCGAGGCGGTGGAGATCGTGGACCAGATCGTCGCCGTCTCCGGGGTGGACTGGTTGTTTGTCGGTCCGGCCGACCTGTCGGTGACGTTGGGGGTACCTGGCCAGTACGATCATCCGGACTTTCTGGCGGCCCTGCGGCGGGTCAGCGCGGCGTGCCGGGCGGCGGGCAAGCCGTGGGGGACGTTGTGCCGCGACGTGGCATACGCAGAACAGGCCCGCGACCTGGGCTGCCAGCTGTTTTCCATTTACGGGGACCTGGGCAGTTTTGCCATCGGCCTGGCGGCCGATCGCGATCGGTTTGCCGAGGTGTTGCAGAGCGGCGGTTGACCGACCGGAAATTGGAGCTCGACTAAGCTTCATGGCCACCATTCTCGACAAGATCGTCGCGACCAAGCGCGTGGAAATCGCCGAGGCGAAGGCGGCGCGCGGGATCGACCAGTTGCGTGCGGCACTGGGGACCGCCCCGCCGGTCCGGGATTTTTTCGGGCCACTGGCAGCGGGCGGGCCGGTCAAGCTGATTGCAGAAATCAAGAAGGCCAGCCCCTCGGCAGGCGTGATTCGCCAAGATTTTGACCCCGCGGCGATTGCCAGGGCGTATGCCCAGCATGGCGCGACGTGCCTCAGCGTGTTGACCGACGAACCGTATTTTCAGGGCAAGCTGGCATACCTGCCGCAGGTGCGGGCGGCGGTCGACCTGCCGCTGTTGCGCAAAGATTTCATCCTGGACAGCTACCAGCTCTGCGAAGCTCGACTGGCCGGCGCGGATGCCGTTTTGCTGATCGCCGAGTGCCTGGACGATTGCGACCTGCGAAAACTGCACAACGAGGCGGTCGGCTTGGGCCTGACGCCGTTGGTCGAACTGTACGAACCGGAAAACGTGGCGCGGGTGGTCGACGCGGGAGCGACGTTGATTGGGATCAACAATCGCAATCTGCAGACGTTCGAAACCGACCTGCAGCATACGATCCGGCTGCGTCGCGCGGTGCCTGACGAATGCGTGCTGGTGGCCGAAAGTGGCATCCGGACCGCTGCGGACGTGGCCCTGCTGGCGGAGGCGGGTGTGGATGCGATCCTGGTCGGCGAATCGTTGATGCGGCAGCCGGACATCGGGGCCGCGGTCCAGGCCCTCCTGGGCACAACGTCGGAGGGCGGCAGCTAGGGGGCGGGGTGCATTTTGCACTTTGCGTAACCCCTGAGCCGATTGCAGCAACTGGTAGTTGTCGCACGCGCGAGCCTTTCCGGTTTCATGTCAGCAGC
>WVZU01000281.1:0-826 GCA_011772275.1 Planctomycetales bacterium
GTCCCCGCTTGTCCGTGACAGTCAAATTATAAACACCTCTCCTGATGGCTCAAGGATACTGGCCCGGCACGCTCCTACGGATATCGGGGGAGCATGGCAGGCGGCAGGCGCTAAGCCCCTGCTGGATCCTGCTCGATGTCCACCGGGCTGGTCCAGTCCCCCTGGCATGTGGCCCGATAGGCATCGCTCAGCGCTGACACAACCTCCGGGCAGCGGTCGGCCACGTCGTTGATTTCCCAGCGGTCATCTGGTTTGGCATACAATTCCAGCTGCTTGTCCGCCGCACATCGCAGCAGCCACCTGCAGGTACGAATCGCCCACTGGCCGCCTTCGCCGGCCACCACGGCACGTGTCCGGATTGGCTTGTCGGGCCCCATCTCCTGCAGCAGATCCGTGGCCTGCGGCGGATCGTGTGCACATTCCGAACCGCGGAACCAATCCACCAGGGTCGCATAGATGTCCGGGGGTTGGACGAGCTGTACAGAGCGTGTTGAGCGAGGTGTTCCGGGTCCGCGGACCATCAGGGGTATCTGAATCAGCTCACCATACAACGGCTCGCCTGCTGCCTCCCCCGGCAAGATCCCCACCTGCCCATGTTCACCCAGGGGAAACCCGCGGGCAGCGACAAGCACGATCAAGGTGTTCTGTGCCAAACTACGTTCCTCGATTGCCTGAAACAGACCCCCCAGACACTGATCCAACAGGGCTACCTGGCCTGCATAGGCGTGCGCGTAACCCAACAGTTCGTCCGGGTCAAACTCTTGTTGCCACGGCAGGCACGGCACGCGGGCCGTGTCGGTTGCCAGCGGATCCTCGGGACCGGCGT
>WVZU01000281.1:838-1632 GCA_011772275.1 Planctomycetales bacterium
AACCATTGGGCGAAGTGTGTGGCTTCGGCGTCCTTGGCGGTTTGGCTTGCATCGGCCACGGCCAGCAATGTCCGCGAATCGAATAATTCTGCCAATTCCAGTCCGGCCACCTGGCTGTCGTCGGTGAACAGCCAGGTGGCGATGCCCGCGGATTTCAACACTTCGGGCATCGCCGTGGCGGGGTGGGAGCTGAGCGAGTGGCATCCCCGCCAAAACGATTCGTACAGCAGCGGTAACTGCGGGCTATCGATCACGGTCTGATCAAAAACGACCGCCTGGCTGGCGAAATGGTCGATGTGCGGTGTCTCGATCCAGCTATTGCCGTAGGCGCCCAGAAAACCGGCGGACAGGCGATCGACGACGATGCAAAGCGCGTGTTTCAAATTCTGACCAGCTGCTGGAACTGTTACCGCTGGGCCATCACTTCTTTCGCCGCGGCGACCACCCGGGCGGGCGTGATCCCAAACTGCTCGTACAGTGTCTGGTAGGGCGCCGAGGCACCGAAACGGTCCATTCCGACAAACCGGCCGCGCGGTCCCAGGTACTTTTCCCAACCCTGGCAGACACCCGCCTCCACGGCCACACGCGCGGTCACGTCGGGTGGAAGAACCTCGCTGCGGTAATTCGGGTCCTGTTGATCGAAAATTTCCCAACACGGCAGGCTCACCACCCGCGTCCGGACACCTTGGGCGGTGAGCTGCTGGTAGGCCTGAACTGCAATCGCCAGTTCACTGCCGGTGCCAATCAAGATGACATCCGGCTCTGCTTCTTCAGCATCGGCCAAGACGTAACCG
>WVZU01000281.1:1648-2449 GCA_011772275.1 Planctomycetales bacterium
CCTGCCTTGTCAGCACCATCGCTACCGGTTGGTCCGTCCTGGGCAACACGGTCCGATAGGCCTCGGTCACCTCGTTGGCATCGCCGGGGCGAAAGACCAGCATCCCGGGCATGGCCCGCATGGCGGCCAGGTGCTCTACCGGCTGGTGCGTCGGCCCGTCTTCGCCCAGACCGATCGAGTCATGTGTCAAAATATAAATTACCGGTTGCCCCATCATGGCACTCAACCGCATCGCCGCCCGCATGTAGTCGGTAAACACAAAGAACGTCGCGGCATAGGGTCGCAGTCCGGCCAGTGCCATCCCGTTGCAAGCGGCCGCCATACCGTGTTCGCGAATACCAAAATGCAGATTACGCCCGGCATAGCTCTTGGGGCTGAAGTCTTTTTCGCCGTCCAGCAGCGTCATCGTCGAGGGTGCCAGGTCGGCCGATCCGCCCACCAACCAGGGCACCTGGCGGGCGATCGCGTTTAATACTTTTCCCGAAACGACCCGCGTGGCCGCCCCCTTGTCGTCCGTGTCGAAAATGGGCAGTTCGCTGTCCCAATTGGCAGGCAGCTGGTGGCGCTGGATCAACTGCGACTGCTGGGCGAGATCTGCATACTCGCTTCGATAGTGCTCGAAACGCTGGTCCCACGCGCGCCGCAGACGCCCACCGCGGGCACCAAGCCCCTCGGCAAAATGGGCTTTGACCTCTTCGGGTACCAGGAAGGTTTCCTCGGCAGGCCAGCCGTAAGCCTCCTTGGTCAACCGCACTTCGTCGACCCCCAACGGTGCCCCGTGCGCGCCGTGCGTGTTGGCCT
>WVZU01000095.1 GCA_011772275.1 Planctomycetales bacterium
GCGCCAAGCACCCCGGCTGCTCAAGCCCGGCCCCAGGCCAAAACGCCATCCCTTCGCGCCAGGATAGCACTCAGCAGCCGGGGTGCTGAAGGCTGGCCCCAGAAAAACAAGGGAACAACACCGAGCGGTTTTTTCGGCGGCCCCGCGTTTTTTTCAGCGGACCAAGACTGCCGTACGGCAGACACCCGAGTGATGAAAAATGTTCGACTTGTAATAGCCACGGCGTTCGTAAAATGCCCAGCCCAGCCCGTACCAGGCGGGGACCGCCGAGACGACCGGCCATCGGCAAGTTGCCTGGTATCGGGGCCGCGGCGCGATGATGCGGTAGCTACTATAACGGTGCTCGACCACCGTCCGCCCATCGCGGACACGGACCGTCGCCGTGTGCGCTTGAGCGACCTCCGCCTTGCCCAAGAAGATCACGAGGCTCAACAAGACACCCATTCCCATTGCCGCACGCTTGACGTTCATAGCTGCTTCCTCCGGATGACGAAAGTTCAGGAGCTGGCTCGGTGCCAGGAACAAAGGGGAAAGGCCACGGGGCGGCACCGAACGCGACTGTGGCACCCTAATCCATCGGGCGGTCGCTTGGCAACTCCCCCAAAGGGGTAGTCGTTGCGTTTTGCGGCCTCCCACACCCTTAACCGCCACCCTTCATCCCACACTCTTAACCGCACACTCTTAACCGCACACTCTTAACCGCACACTCTTAACCGCACACTCTTAACCGCCACTCTTAACCGCCGCCCTTCCTCGCACACCCTTAACCGACCTGCTTCACCGCTGATTACGGCCCCCACGATCTCACTGCCAAAAAAAAGCTCGCCATTTCTGGCAGCCATGGCGTTCCCTTTCCCTCTTTGACGGACGAATCCCATTCCTATCCCAGTCGCTTCGTACCCGCCGATTCCTCGGAAAACCTGTGAAAACAGGCCTTCTGCCCGACGGGCGGGGGCATGACTTTCCCCGGTGGCGGGGGAATTCGTTTTGGACGCGGCGGATTTGCGGAGTTCGGGGCGGGATCCGGTCCTTTCTTTCTTTGCGTCGGGCCGGTTTACTGGTGAATGGATTCGGGGCATCCCTCCCATTTCTGGCAGGCGGCGCGGTGGACACGATCCCATTTCTGCGACAGATCGCTCGGCAATGGGCCGCCCATCAAAATACCCGCTCGGCGGCGGCGATCGCGTTTTACGCCATCTTCACGCTGGCCCCGACCCTGGTCCTGGCCACGGCGGTGGTCAGCCGGTTTGTCAGCCGCGAGGGCGCCCGGCAATTCATCCAGGATCGGCTCGCTGAAAGGATGGGTCCGGCGGGAGCGGAAGTGGCCCAGGACGTGCTGGCCAATATGTCGTTGGTGGCGGACGGTTCGTGGACGACCCTATTTTCTGTCCTGCTGCTGTGGTACGCCGCCTCGGCCATGTTCTACCAGATGCGAGCGGGGCTGGACCAGATCTTCCCCCACCCGCGCCCGGCGACCCCCCACCCGGCCCTGATCGCGGCGTTGGTGGGCCGTTTGCTGGCCGCCCTGTTCGTGCTGGGCACCTGCGGCTTGCTGGTCGCGATCCTGATCATCCATCTGCTTTTGCACGCCCTGGACCACTGGCTGGCCACGACCACGGGCTTTGGCGGGGCGGGCTGGCATCTGACCGGTGGCTTAACTTCCCTGGCGGCGACCTTTATCATCTTTGGGGCGCTGCTGAAATGGCTGCCGACCGGGCGGCCGCCCTGGCGTCACGTGTGGCCGGCCGCGGCCGTGGCCGTGCTGTTGTATGAAACCGGCAAGTGGCTGATCGGACTGTACATCGCCCACAGCGTGATTGCCTCGGCGTACGGTCCCAGCAGTTCGATCGTGGCCATCGTGTTGTGGATCTATTTTTCGACACAAATCTTGCTGTTCGCCGCCGAAATCTGTCACTGGTCGCTGCAGCGGGAGAAAGCGGCGGTGGAAAATTGTGGAGTTTCCCAAACAACTTGAGCAGCCCGGGGGGAAGTCGCACCCTGGCGGGCAGATCCGTAGCGCCTGGCTGACGCCACGGATTTTTTCCGCTGCGACCCTCGCCCCGGTGGCAAGGCGATGACACACTATTACTTCTTTACCGCTCTGCTCTTCCTGCTGGATGTGGTGATCCGCATCGGGCTTTCGGTGCGGGTCATCATGCGCCGCCGGCCGGTGGGAGTTTCCCTGGCCTGGTTGATGGTGATCCTCATCTTTCCCTTCCTGGGGGCCTTGATCTACCTGCTGTTTGGCGAGTTGCGGCTGGGCAGCCGGCGGGCTCGACGGGCTGAGATCATTCACGAACCGTACGAGGCGTGGTTGGCAGATCTGCGGGGGCGGATCGGCGATACCCGGTCCGCCCTGGACCACCACTGCCAGCCGCTGGCGCGACTGACCGAATCGGCGGTCGGCATTCCGGTTTTTCCCGGCGGCGAACTGACCCTGCTGGACGACTGGCAGCAGGTATTTCGAGCGTTGATTGCCGACATCGACGCGGCCCAGCGGACCTGCCACATGGTGTTCTACATCTGGAACGTAGGGGGCGAAGCGGACGAGGTAGCGGAGGCGCTGCGGCGGGCCGTGCGGCGGGGCGTGATCTGCCGGGTACTGGTCGACGACGTGGGCAGCCGCCCCTTCTTGCGAAGCCCGGCGGCGGAAAAGATGCGCGAAGCCGGTGTGCAGCTTCACGCCGCGCTGCCCGGCAGTCTGCTGCGGATGCTGTTGGTCCGCTACGACCTGCGGATGCACCGCAAGATTGTCGTGATCGACGGCGAAATTGCTTACACGGGCAGCTTGAACCTGGTCGACCCGCGCCACTTCAAGCAGGAGGCGGGGGTGGGCGAGTGGGTGGATGCCATGGTCCGCATCCGCGGTCCTGCCGTGGAAGGTCTGGCGATTACGTTTTTGGAAGATTGGGAGCTGGAAACCGGGGTGGGGCTGGACGAACTGCGCAAGACGGGCGACGTCCAGCAACCAGCGCCCCAGGGACCCGCTCACCTCCAGGTAATCCCCTCGGGCCCGGCGGTCCGCAGCGAGGCGATCGAGGAGATTCTGCTGATGGCCATCTATGCGGCCCAGCGCGAGCTGGTATTGACCACACCTTACTTTGTGCCGGAGGAGGCGCTGCGGACGGCCTTGATCAGTGCGGCCCGGCGGGGGGTGCACGTGATCCTCATCGTGCCGGCCAAGGTCGATTCCCTGTTGGTGCGGCTGGCCAGCCGGGCCTTCCAGGGGGACCTGGCCGCGGCCGGTGTGGAAATCCGCCTCTTCGACGCCGGCTTGCTGCACACCAAGTCGATCACGATCGACGGCCAGCGGTGCCTGTTCGGCTCGTTGAACCTCGACCCGCGCAGCCTGTTTTTGAACTTTGAGATCACGCTGGGGATCTACGACCCGACGTTCGCCGGCCAGCTGCGTCGGCTGCAGCAATCTTATATAGACCAAGCGGAGATCATGGACTTGCAAGCCTGGCAGGCCCGTTCGCCCCTGCAGCGGTTCACCGAAAATGTAGCGCGGCTGGTCGGCCCCTTACTGTAAAACGGCATGGATCTTGCCACAAGGATTCCGGCATCCCTGCCGGGGCGGCTGGTTGCCCTGCCCGGCTGGCCAAAAACAACAGTTTCCCCCTCCAGATCGCAGTCCGGGGCATGTAGCATTTTGCTGCGCGCGGGGAGAAATGCCGCGCCTCATTGAATGGGAGTATTCGCGATGAAGCTCGCTGCCAAGTTCACCATCTTGTTGCTGCTGGGCGTGGTGACCCTGATCGCTGTCGACGGTTACCTGGCCTGGCAGCGCGAGATGAAATTTTTCGAACAGGACATGCGTCGCGACGCCTGGCAGCTGTGCGACGGCGTGCAGGAGATGCTGGTCGACGTCTGGAAGGCGGGCGGCCAGCAGCGTGTTTTGCAGTTGATTGAGAACTCCAATCGGGAGAACCGCATCATGCGGATGCGTTGGGTCTGGCTGGACGGGTTCCCCCGGGACGCTCACCGTCCGCAGGCGACGGCCGAGCAGCTGTTGTTGGTAAAACGGGAGAGGATTATTTCGCTGAAGCATGTCGACCCGGCGGGGACAGAGCGTTTGTTGACTTATGCGCGGGTGGCCATCGACGACGGTCGGATGGGGGCGATCGAGTTGGACGAGCCGCTGACCCATTCGCGTGAGATGACTCAGCTGTTTGTCCGCCGGATGGTGGCCGTAACGGGGATCACGTTTTTGTTGGGGGCGGCGATGGTGGTGTTGTTGGGGATTGAGCTGGTGGGTCGGCCGTTACGATTACTGATTGACAAGACACGGCGGATCGGGACGGGCGACCTGTCGGGCCCGCTGCGGATCCGGCGGCGTGACGAATTTGGCGAGTTGGCCACGGCGATCAATTCGATGTGCGAACAGCTAATCAACGCTCAGCACAAGGCCCACCAAGAGACCACTCGCCGCATCGCCGCTCTGGAACAGCTGCGGCATGCGGACCGGCTGCGGACCGTGGGCCGCCTGGCATCCGGCGTGGCTCACGAATTGGGGACGCCGCTGAACGTGGTGGGTGGCCGCGCCAGCCTGATCGCCGGGGGGAAGCTTTCGGAAGCTGAGGCGGTCCACAGCGCGCAGATCATCAAGTCGGAGACCGACCGGATCACCCACATCATCCGCCAGCTGCTCGATTTCGCTCGACGCAACACCCCCAAACGCTCGGCGGTCGAGCTACCCCAGCTGGCCAGGCGGACGATCGATCTGCTGGGTCCCTTGGCCGAAAAAAACGGCGTCACCATCGAATGCTCGGCCGCCGATCAGCCGCTGACCTGCAACGTCGACAGCGGCCAGATCCAGCAGGTCCTGACCAACCTGCTGGTCAACGCCGTGCAGGCGATGCCCTCGGGTGGTAAAGTCACGGTACAGATCCACCGTCAGCCGGTGCAGCCGCCGCCCCTCCTGGAGGCGTCGGCGGGCGAATATCTGCTGGTGGCGGTCCGCGACCAGGGCGGGGGGATCCCGCCGGAGGAGCGGGAACAGGTGTTTGAGCCTTTCTTTACGACCAAAGAGGTCGGGGAAGGGACCGGCCTGGGCCTCTCGATCGCCTACGGAATCATCCAGGACCACGGCGGCTGGATTGAGGTGCAAAGCGAACCAGGCCAAGGAAGCTGCTTTACCGTCTATTTGCCCCAGGAGTAAGACCAAAGACAAAACACAAATTCGAAATACCAAATGCTAAACAAATTCAAAACAGAAATATCAGTATACTTTCGTGCTCTCCTTGATCAAAAAACAAGCATGCATCTGCCAATCAAAAAAAGCCAGCCAGAAGGAAGTTTTGTCCTGAACTTTCTGCCGCCGGGGAAAGGGTGAGCAGCATCCTGTTACCCAAAACAAAAAAACCGCTGATCTTCGCTGAGGGGCGCTAATAAGAAAGTAACAATTTGATCAGCGTTCATCAGCGTTCATCAGCGGTTCAGTGGCTTCCACCGCAGCCGACAACTGTGACGTAAGAGAAACCGCTAATCTTCGCTGAGAAACGCTAATCAGAAAGTAATAAAATGCATCAGCGTGTATCAGCGTCCATCAGCGGTTTAGTTGCTCC
>WVZU01000295.1:0-126 GCA_011772275.1 Planctomycetales bacterium
TTGCGCGGGGTGCGTCACACGCACGGCGCAAAATTGATGGCGTTGCTTGTTCGGTTCGATTCATTGGGCTGCACAACAGGAGCTTTTCCTCGGGGCCGGAATACCGAGTTCGACGGTTCCCAGTTT
>WVZU01000295.1:193-2293 GCA_011772275.1 Planctomycetales bacterium
CCCCCCCCCCGATTTCAAGCAATTCGTGGCAAACAACAAATTCCGCTCGCCCAGCACCGTCCCGCCCCCGCTGGCGGCCATCCGGCCCGGGTTGCCGGGAATCGGCGCAAGTCTATGCGTCGGAGGAGGTTGAGCGGCAGGCGGGCGGGACCAAAAATCGGTTGTCCCCCCCAGGCGAGCCCCCCGCCTCCTGCCAGCCAACAAAATACCGCCAGCCCCGCGGGTTGGGACGTGGTCCGCCCGCAGGGGTGACGGCTCAGCCCGTTATGCACCCCGTTTTTTTTCGTGGTATCTCAGGAGGCCGTCAAGGATCTGCTCCTGTCTCACCAGCCGACATTTGTAGATTGCAACCTCCCGATCATCCCCAGCGGCGATGGCACACCGCAGCATGGCATCCAAGTGATTTGCCCGGCGGCTTCCCAAATCCAACTCGAATTTTTCGTCTCCTCACCAGAATCTGTGGGTGAATTCTGGCGAAGACCCAGTTTCGAGTCCTAGAGGGAGCACTTCCAGAACCTCATTCTTTCCCAGGCTTGCCATGCCGCAAGCCCTTTTTCGCTTCGCCCCCTTCGCTCGGGGCGTATCAGCGTGTCGCCGCACCGCAACCCCTCCGGACCCGTCCCCCCCGCGCGCCTCCGGCCAAAAACTCGGCAAACAGACGCCGGTCAAAGTACGGACCCAAAAACGCTGCCTGTGTTAACGAGCCACGTAGACCTTCGCGTCGTCGATAATCCACTCGGTCGACCAGGTGCGGCCATCGTCGCCGCTCAACACGTTAAAGAAAAACGTACGAAAACCTTTGGCCCGCAGCCCGTAGGGATAGTGCGACACGATGTGATCTTCCGGCCCCAAGTCTTCCACGCCAGGGTGTCCGTAGTAATGCACCCGGCCGTCCGCAGTGACCGACATGCCCAGCGTCCACCAGCCAGTCTCCTGGATCTCAGGCCCCACGTAGTCGCGGCCGTGATTGTTTGCGCGGATGCGAAAATACGCGGTGTCCGCCCCCTGCTGGCTGTCCTTCTTGCTCTTGAAATCAATCAACAGGCCCGGCCAATAGGTGTCCGGATCGTCCCATTTCTTTTTCGGCAGCGGATAAACCGGATCGAGCGCCAGGCGGAAGGCAAAGGTCGCTCCACTGCGCTGCTCCCACTCTTCAAACGGCGGCATGTAGACCCGCACCACGACACTGGGACCTCGCGACGGATGGATCGTACCCCCCACCTTGTACATCACATTGGCGATGAAGTCATCTTGCTGAGTGCGATAGCTGGGCATGCGGGGAATTCCCGTGTAGAGCGAACGCAATACCAGCGCACCGCTGCTGCCCTCCAAACCCCCAGCCGGCGTCGGAACACGTTGGATGTAGTCCGGATGGCCCCGCTTCTGGCCTTCATACCAACGCCCGTTGGTCGTCTTGCCCATCGGATACCGCCGCTGCTCGTCAATATCCTTGGTGCTCTTCGGCCAGTTGTGCACAAACTTCCACTCCGCATCCTCAAAATCGTCGCCTACGTTCTCCAGCACGCGACCGGTGCCGGGTACTAGTTGAGCGTCGAGGGGGGTGGGATTAAAAAAGTTGGTGCTCACCAACCCAATCAGACTTACGGCCAGAGTTGTTCTTCCCAAAATTCGCATCAGCAAATCCTTTATCAATTCACAGGTACACGATTTCAAGCATGGTTTGAGATTCGGAAAATAATCCGCGCAGCAGTGCCGCAAGTGCCCTCGCCCGTCCGCAAGAGCGGGCGAAAATGGAGGCAATTTATGTTGCCGCACACCTTCTCAGCGATCCGGAGGNNAATTTATGTTGCCGCACACCTTCTCAGCGATCCGAAGGCCCCACACGCCTCACAAACCCCACTCAATAACACGCGGAAACAGCCCCCCACGCGCAATTGCTGTTGGCATCGGATCTCTTCGGATCAGTCATCCAAGGCTTTTGTCGGAATCTGTGCAGTCCCGGCAATCCGCAGAAATTACCGAATTTCGCACTCCCACACTCCAAGCGCACACTCCAAGGACAGACAAAGCTCACTTCTGGCCGTCAACGAACGAAAAAGGGCACGTCCGGGGACGGGCACGTCCGGGGGGGGCACGTCC
>WVZU01000152.1:0-1152 GCA_011772275.1 Planctomycetales bacterium
GTCTCGCGGAGCGGCCATGGCGGAGGAGGCCATACAGAACAGGAGAAAAATGCGAATTCCCCTCGATTTCACGGCAAACATGGCTGATTTCCTCGCCCTGGCTGGTTGTCCTGAGGCACGGCGCGGACCGTCCGTGCCAGAATGAGACGAGCCCGACGGCAAAAAGGTTCCCCAGGGTTCTGACCCCTCATGCCCCTGTTCGGATGGCGCGGCGCGCCGTCTGGGGCACCCCAAGCGGCCTCCGCCATGGGGAACAGCGCGAAGGGGGCCATCGCCAGGTTTTTCATCTCTTGACTGCCCAGATGTTCCGGAACACGACCGGGTTGCCGTGGCCCTGCAGGTAGAGGATGCCGGGGCCGGGCCCTTCCGGGTGCTTGCCAGGAGTGCCGTGCGGGAGCTCCAGGTCGTCGTGAATCACGACGCCGTTGTGCTTGATGGTCACGCGGGCATTCTTGGTCTTCTGACCGGAGGGATCGTAACGAGCGGCGGTGAAGTCGACGTCGTAGGTTTGCCAGGCGAGTGGCGGAAAACACATGTTGACGATCGGCTCGGCAATCGAATAGATCCCGCCGCAATCGTGGTTCTTGCTCTCCAGGCCGAAGGAGTCCAGGATCTGGCATTCGTAGCGGCCTTGCAGGTACATCCCGCTGTTGCCCCGGGCCTGGCCCACGGCGTGGGGCATGAAGGGGGTCCGGAATTCGAGGTGCAGCTGGTGGTCGCCAAACTTTTCCTTGGACTCNNCCCCGCACCCAATTTTCCGTCGCCGTTTTGGCCGAGCCGTCAAACAGGACCACCGCCCCTGGCGGAGGTTTCTTGCCCAGGGTGGGGCTCTGTCGTTGCACCCTTTCCAGCTCAGCCACCCGCGTCCCCTTCTCCACCAGGTTCAGCTTGCCCTCTTCCAGCGTGGCCACGGCGGTCCCCAGCTGAAAGACCACTCGACCCTCCTCGTCCAGCGACCCTGGGGCCGTGGTCGTCGGGTCGCCCCGTTTCCAGCCCGTTCCGGGCAGGCCGCCGGTGAACGCGACGACCCGGAACTTGCCGCCGCCCAGCGCGATCACCTGGACCCCGATTTTGGTTGGCGGGCCATCTTCGCGCCGCTGGCCGAGGTACTCTCCCTGGATGTGAAAATCCACGATCTGAGCCGCCTGGGCG
>WVZU01000152.1:1183-1734 GCA_011772275.1 Planctomycetales bacterium
GGAGAGGGGAAGGGGGGGGTGGAAGGTAGAAGGTAGAAGGTGAAAGGTAGAAGAGGGAAGGTAGAAGAGGGAAGAGGGAGTTGCGGCGTTGGCGGTTTGTTTCCTCCCTTCCCCGTCCCGGCGGGCCGGGATTCGCCGGGGCGACGACGTATTCTAGGAAGACGATTTCCCCGCCGGCAAGGGTCCGGGCCGGACGCTTCGCAAGTCGCAGGGTCAGGCCTTGCGTTGGCGAGCCATGGTCCTCCCTGGCGCCCCGCGGAGGCGAAAACGGCCGCTTTGGTCGAAAGACCAGGTGATGCCACGCCCGCTTCGATGCTTGGCATCTCACAGAGGCACGGAGGCACAGAGCGAGCGGCAGCTTCGCCAGGGTCGAGCCTTGTGTTCGGTTTTAGAACAAGGGGTGCATTACACGGATTGCAATTATTTGGCAGCATGCCTGGTATGCGTTGCGGCCGGCCAGATTCTCATAAAAAACATGCATCGTAACACGTTACCGCATTGCAGGAGACGGAAGGGCACCGCGGTTTGTATTAGCCCCGGCATTTATGCCG